>CAZQLF010000125.1:1713-7421 GCA_964594035.1 uncultured Rhodospirillaceae bacterium
GGAAGTGAACCCGGAGGCGATCGTGCAGTACCGCAAGCGCAACATCATCGCCAACCCGAACTGCTCCACCATCCCGATGGTGGTGGCCCTCAAGCCTCTGCATGACATTGCCCGCATCAAGCGCGTCGTGGTGTCCACGTACCAGTCAGTCTCGGGCGCCGGCAAGGCGGGGATGGACGAACTCTTCGAGCAAACCCGCGGCATCTATGCCAATGCGGCGCTGGAACGCAAGAAGTTCACCAAGCAGATCGCCTTCAACTGCATTCCGCATATTGACATCTTCATGCCCGACGGCTCGACCAGGGAAGAATGGAAGATGGTGGGCGAGACCAAGAAGATTCTCGACCCGAAGATCGCCGTTTCCGCCACCTGCGTGCGCGTGCCCGTCTTCATCGGCCATGCCGAGGCGGTCAATGTCGAGTTCGCGAAGCCGATCGACGAGGCGACCGCACTGGCCGCGTTGCGCGCGGCCCCGGGTGTCAGCGTCATCGACCACCGCGCCGATGAGGGTTATGTCACCCAGGTCGAATGCGCCGGCGAGGATGCAGTTTATGTCAGCCGCCTGCGCCAGGACCCGACGGTGGCGAACGGCCTTTCGTTCTGGGTGGTCTCGGACAATCTGCGCAAGGGTGCTGCGCTGAACGCCGTACAGATCGCCGAACATCTGGTGACGCACGAGTTCAAGACGCCGGCCAAGACGCACTGAGGTTCGTTGCGGGATGAAATACTAATGCCGTCATGCCCGGCCTTGAGCCGGGCATCCACGGCTTTGGTTGTTACGCAAAGAAAGAAGTCGTGGGTACCCGGGCTCCGGCCCTAGGGGCTCGGCCAGGGGGAGGCCGGCCCCGGGCATGACGAACGAAGTTGTTGCGGGCGTCGCCGCCTAGTTCCGCTCCAGCAACTCCAGCCGACTGCCGAACGGGTCTTCGGTATAGATCCGTCGATAGCCCGGCATGGCGAGCTGGACATGCTCGATCGCGCGAACTTTCACGCCGTCAACCGATCTGCTCGATGGTCGCCGCCCGCGGCGGCTCGCGCAGGTGTTCGAGAGTTTCCACCAGCGCCAATTCCGGCTTGCCGAGCGAGGCGCTGAACACCGCATGGGTTGCGTCCATGGCGCGTGCCAGCGCGCTTGCCAGGTTGCGGCCGTGGAGATAGTGCCCGAGAAACAGCGCGCCGAAGAGGTCGCCGGCGCCATGGGCGGGCAGATCGAGACGCGGCACGGAGGCAAGATAGCGCGCACTCTTGGCACTCGCCATTACTTCCACGCGGTCGGCCGGTCCATCGTCGCGGTCGAGCCCCGTTGCCACCACCAGCGCGCCAGGCCGCGCCCGGCGCAAAAGCGCGTCGCTTGCCGTCGCCGCATCGCTCAGCGTGCGGTTACGCACGCCGGCGAGGTAGTCGAGCTCGAACGCATTGGGCAGCAGGATGTCCGCCTCCGGCAACAGGCGCTGTGAGATCGTCTGCGCGGTTGCTTCCGCCACATAAAGACCGCCGTCGCGTTCGCCCATTACCGGATCGAGGCAATAGAGTGCGCCGGGGTTCTCCATGCGCAGCCACTGTACCGTATCGCCGGCAACGCTCGCCGACTGACCGAGGAATCCGCTGAGCAGCGCATCGCAGCGGGAAAGAACGCCGAGTTTCACCATCCCTTCGATGACGCCGGCGACATCCTCGGCCGGCAAGATGCGCCCACCATGGGTCTCGTAACCCAGATGGTTGGACAGCAGCGTCGTATCCACCGGCCAGGCGTCATGGCCCAGGCGCTGAAGCACCGGCACGGCCGTGGCATTGCCGACATGGCCATAGGCAACGCGCGATTGGAGTGTGATGACCTGCATAGCGGTCTTCTGCCTGGGGCGACTTTGCCACACCGGCTGCCTTCGTTATAGTCGCGCGGGTTTCTTGAGAAAGGCTTTCGCTTTGTTCCATCCGGCACACCCCCGCCGCAGCGTGCTGTATGTGCCTGGCGCCAATCTGCGCGCCATGGAAAAGGCGAAAACGCTTGTCGCCGACGTGCTGATCTTCGATCTGGAGGATGCGGTGGCGCCCGATGCCAAGCGCGATGCCCGCATCCAGGTGGTGAATGCGGTCAAGGCCGGCGGTTACGGCAAGCGCGAGATCGTCATCCGCGTGAACGGGCTGAACACGCCCTGGGGCTATGCCGATCTGGTGGCGGCGGGCACGTCGGGGGCCGATGCGGTGCTGCTGCCCAAGACGGAAAATGTCGAATCCGTCCGCCAGGCCCAGACGGTGATGGCGGCCAACGATGCGCCGGCCGACCTTTCCCTCTGGTGCATGATGGAAACCCCGCGTGCCGTCCTGAACGCCGAGGCAATTGCCGGGTCGAGTCCGCGGGTGAACTGCTTCGTTATGGGCACGTCCGACCTTGCCAACGACCTGCATGCCGCCCATACGCCCGATCGCCTGCCGCTGCTTGCCAGCCTCGGTCTGTGCGTCCTGGCGGCGCGGGCCTTTGGCCTGGCAATCCTCGACGGCGTGCACCTCGATCTCGATGACATGGCGGGTTTCGAACAGGCCTGCCGCCAGGGCCAGCAGATGGGTTTCGACGGCAAGACCCTGATCCATCCCAGAACCATCGACATCGCCAACCGCATCTTCGCGCCCTCCAAGGAGGAGGTCACTGCCGCCCAGCGCATCATTGCGGCCCACGCTTCCGCCGTCGCCGAGGGCAAAGGCATCGTCGTGGTGGATGGCAAGCTGGTCGAGAATCTCCATGTGCTGAACGCCCGGCGCATGGTCGATCTCGCCTCCGCCATCGCCGAGCTCGAGGGCCGCGGTTGAGTTCGAGCAAGACCGATCCTGGCCGCTTTTTCGAAGATTTCCGGCTGGGCGAAACGATCGTCCATGCCACGCCACGCACGGTGGGCGAGGGCGAGCGGGCACTCTACATCGCGCTTACGGGATCCCGCTTCGCGCTGGCCAGTTCCGATGAATTCGCGCGCCGGCTGAAATTGCCCTCCGCTCCCCTCGACGACATTCTCGTCTTCAATCTCGTCTTCGGCCGCAGCGTGCCGGATATTTCACTGAATGCGGTCGCCAATCTGGGCTACGCCGACGGCCGCTTCACCGCCGCCGTCTATGCCGGCGACACGCTGAGCGCGCGTTCGGAGGTGATCGGCCTCAAGGAAAATTCGAACCGCGAGACCGGTGTCGTCTATGTGCGCACGACCGGTATCAATCAACGCGGCGAAACGGTACTGAGCTATGTCCGCTGGGTGATGGTGCGCAAGCGCGACCGCGAGGCACCGGCGCCCCAAGCTTCGGTTCCACAATTGCCGGCGAGCGTGGCGATTGAATCGCTGCAGCTTCCCGCCGGAATCGATTTTGCCCGCTACGATTCAACGGCGGCGGGAAGCTTGTATTACTGGAACGACTACGAAGCCGGCGAAAAGATCGACCATGTCGATGGCATGACCATCGCAGAGTCCTGCCATATGAGTGCCACGCGCCTCTACCAGAACACGGCGCGCGTTCACTTCAACCAGCATGCGGAGAAATCGGGCCGCTTCGGCCGGCGCATCGTCTATGGCGGCCATGTCATCAGCCTGGCGCGCGCCCTCAGCTTCAATGGTCTCGGCAATGCGATGCGCATCGCAGCCATCAATGGCGGGCGGCATCTCAACCCGTGCTTTGCCGGCGACACCGTTTACGCCTGGACGAAAGTCGCCGAGAAGGTCGCTCTGCCGGGCCGGCGCGATGGCGGCGCGCTGCGCTTGGTCACCTACGCCACGAAGAATCGGCCTTGCGCCGATTGTCCAGCGGAAGGCAGCGAAGTGATTCTCGAATTCGATTACACCGCGATTCTGCCCAGGCGATCCTAACCCGCTAGATGTAGCGGGAAGCGAAACCGGATTCACAAAATCTCGTTGAGCGGCGCGACTCGGCCATGATAAAGGAGAAGGCGTCGGGTGCGGGCCGATGTCGCCATCACACCGCATGCGCGCTACCGCAAGGCAGCGCTCCCGACGCCTTCGGAGCCGCAAAGCTCCTGGACGAAAAAGCGGCGGGACGTTCCTGCCGACGGTGCGCCTGGCCGGACCTTCACATCGCGGCCGGCGTCCCCGCCTTCAAACGGCTCCCGCGGACCGGGAGCCACGTCCAACAAAGAGCCTGCTCTCCTCGACCGGCCTCCGGCCGCAATACCCGCCCGCCCGAAGGCATGGCCAGCATTGTCGGGACAGCGCACGAGGCCGGGTGAACCGGCCCAATGCTCGATGCCCCCTTCGGCGCGAAGGCAAGTCCTGATGAGAAGGACCTGGCCCTCCGTCTCGTCGACCGCGATGAGAACGCAGGCTTTCGCCGCGCCCCCTTCGAAGCCACCGACGCCGGACAGCCCGCCCTGGGAAGAGCCGCAACTGCCCGCGAACGCGCGTCACCCCCGCTTGGCGCCCGCGGAGCGGGCCCAGGCCGGAAACGCGGCCCGACGCTTTCGCGTACTGAGGCAAGCGTGAGCCCAGTTTTCGACCGAGACAATCATGGCTGTGTCATAGATTCGAAGAATCCTGTGAGTAAATTCTCCGGTCGCACACAAAAGCCCGCATGCTTATCCACAGAACCACCCACAGTTGGGGCTGCGTTGACTTGCGGGAGCCGGACCGTTAAACCCTGAAGCCTGTCGCTGCAGCGCAGCAGAGAACTGGATTTCTGGATGTCGCCGGCCGAGCGCCCGATTTCGCCGCATCTGCAGATCTACAAGCCCCAGCTCACCACGGTCCTGTCGATCCTGCATCGCATTACGGGCATTGGCCTCGTCGCCGGTGCCGCCGTGCTGGTCGCCTGGCTGATCTCCGCGGCTCATGGGGCCGACGCCTTCGATACGGCACAGGCCATTGCGGGATCCTGGTATGGCCGCCTGCTGTTGTTCCTCTGGGCCTTCGCGCTCTTCTATCATTTGTGCAACGGCATTCGGCATCTGAGCTGGGATGCCGGAATGGGTCTCGACCTGAAGAGCGTCTATGCCACCGGCTGGATCGTCGTCGCCGCCTCGCTCGCGCTGACGGTGATCTGCTTCATCGCCGGTTACGCCTATCTGGGGGCACATTGATGGCCGACACAAGAAGCGCCAGCGCGCGCGTCCGCGGCCTTGGCTCGGCCCATGAAGGGGTGAAGCATTGGTGGCTCCAGCGCGTCACGGCCCTGCTGCTGATCCCGCTCGTCATCTGGTTCGTCATTGGCCTGGTCATTCACACCGGCGCCGACCATGCCGCCGCCATCGCCTGGCTCGGCCATCCGGTCACCTATGGGCTGATGATCGTGCTGCTTGGCGCTGCCTTCTGGCATGGCGCCCTCGGCCTGCAGGTGGTGATCGAGGACTATGTCCACACGGAATGGCGCAAGATTGCGCTGGTCTTGCTGGCCAAAGCTGCATGCCTCGGCCTTCTCGTGGCCGCCTATATATCTCTCACCATGATTGCATTTACGGGCTGAGCTGATGGCCACCAACGGCAAGGCTTATGACATCGTCGACCACACCTATGACGTCATCGTCGTGGGTGCCGGCGGCGCCGGTTTGCGTGCCACCTTCGGCATGGCCGAGAAGGGGCTGCGCACCGCCTGCCTGACCAAGGTGTTCCCGACCCGCAGCCACACCGTGGCGGCGCAAGGCGGCATGAGTGCTGCGCTCGGCAATATGGGCGAGGACGACTGGCGCTGGCACATGTACGACACCGTGAAGGGGTCGGACT
>CAZQLF010000126.1:0-7041 GCA_964594035.1 uncultured Rhodospirillaceae bacterium
GGGCGCTCTTGCTCGCCGCCCCGATAGGGGATTCACATCGCCTGGCCCCAGCGCTATAGGTTGCGGGGCAAGGCAGCGACTCGAAAATGCGCGAAATCGTTCTGGATACGGAAACCACCGGCCTCGATCCGGCGTCGGGCCATCGCATCGTCGAAGTGGCCTGCCTGGAGCTGGTCAACCACATCCCCAGTGGCCGGCGCTTCCAGCGCTACCTCAACCCGGACCGCGACATGCCCGAGGACGCCTATGCCGTCCACGGGCTGACGGCGGCATTCCTGGCGGACAAGCCGCGTTTCGGTGACATCGCAGCCGAGCTGATCGCCTTCATCGATGGCGCGCCACTGGTGATCCATAACGCCGAATTCGATATGCGTTTCCTCAACGCCGAGCTGGCCCGGCTGGAGCAGCCGCAGCTGCCGGGGCATGTGGCGGTGGATACCCTGCAGATCGCCCGGCGCAAATTCCCCGGCGCCCCCGCCAGCCTCGATGCGCTGTGCAAGCGCTTCAACATCGACAATTCGGCGCGCAGCCTGCATGGCGCGCTGCTGGATGCGGAGCTTTTAGCCGAGGTCTATCTGGAACTGGTGGGCGGCCGCCAGGCAGGTTTCGACTTGGTCCAGGCCGAAGCCCGCGCCGTGGTCGCCTTCGCCGGCCAGACGCAGATCCGTCCGGCGCGCCTGCTCGATGCACCCAGCGTCGAGGAGTTGGCGGCCCATGCGGCGCTGCTGGCGCGCCTCAAAGAACCGCTCTGGAATCAGTAGAGGGTCAGGCTTCGGGTGCCGCAGGCGCCGGTTGCGCCGCCGCGGCGCGGCTCATCCGCTCGCGGTAAACCGCCACGAAGTCGATGGGATTCAGCATCACCGGCGGATAGCCCCCAGCATTGGTGGCGGTTGCCAGAATCTCCCGGGCGAAGGGGAACAACAGCCGCGGTGCCTCGATCATCAGCAGCGGGTTGATATGTTCCTCCGGCGCGCCGGTCAGATCGAAAAGCCCGGCATATTCCAGATCGACGATGTAGATCGTTTCCTGGTCGCGCAGTGCGGTTATGCCCAGGACGAGGCTCACTTCGTACTTCATCGGAGAGACGACCCGTGCCCGGACGTCAAACTTCAGCTGGCCGCGCGGCACCTCGCGCTGGGGGATGGTCAGCACCTGGACCGCACCCGGGTTCTCGAAGGACAGGTCCTTGAGATACTGGGCAATCAGGCGGAAGGGCGCCGGCGGCAGTTGCACGGCATCGTTGGGCGTATCGGTCATGATCCTGATCCTGGAAGTCTCAACGTCGGGAAACCCGCCGGGCCAGTGGCCAGCGGGCAATTGAAAAGCGGCCTCTGGCTATCACGGAACCGCGGGCGGCGCCAGATCGCTGGCTTGGGACAGCCAAATCAGTCAGGGAGCGGCCCGAGATCGCGGGCTTCGCCCGAATTTGGGTCGAAGCGCAGCAGATGGGCATTGGGCACTCTCTGGCCGGTCAAGGCGCGGATGAAGCCCCAATGGGTGACCACGGCCGTGCTGGGCCAATCGCTGTGCCCCGCCATGGTGCGGCGAAAATTCTGGGTGCGGGCGGCAAGCTGCTCCTCGGTTTCGTCCAGGTCGGGCCACCAGCGCTCCGGCAGATGGGAGAAGTCGAAGCCGGGCCAGCGCTGGGCGAGATGGGAAGCCGGCGAGCCGATATCGCAGTGGAACCGGCAATGCTCGCGCACCAGGGGCTCGATGCCGAGTTCGAGGTTCAGGATCCGGGCGATGATCTCCGCCGTCTCCACGGCGCGGGTATAGGGGCTGGCGATGATACGGGTCAGCCCATGGGGCGCCAGGCTTCCCGCTACCAACGCCGCCTGGCGGCGGCCCTCGTCGGTGAGTTTGGGGTCCGGGATGCCGGGATCGACCCGGGTCACGCTGTAGACGACATTGAACTCGGACTGGCCGTGGCGGACGAGGATCATTTGGCTGGGATCATCGGGTGGGGATCATTGGGCGGGGATCTTGATCTAGTGGGGGTCCGGCAAAGGTCACAAAAGGACGATTCATGGTCAGGCCGCCCAAACGCCACATTTGCCGCTTCGTTACAGTTCGAACTCGCGACGGTTTGAAGCCATTCCTGTGCCTGCCATGCCGTGCGGCACCACATGGCTTGCCCTTGGCCCGGCAATTTCCTATGTAGAAACAGCGCGGGCCTTCATCTAACGCAATCCCCGGGCTGGGTCCAGTTGGGGCGGCCGGATGCCAGAGGCGGCTGAGAGATCGGCCACGGCAGACCGGCGCGATGAGAGGCGGCACGAAAGAGACATGGGCAGCAGCTTTCAGTTCATCGACATCGTCGTTTTCGCGGTAATCGCCGTGTTCCTGGTGCTGCGGCTGCGCAGCGTGCTAGGACGGCGCACCGGCAGCGAACGGCGGCGCGATCCCTTTGCGGGCGCACCGGCCAGCGACCAGCCGGTCCGGCGCGAGGCGCCGATTGCCGTACCCGACCTTTCCGCCAAGCCCAAGATCGCCGCGGCGCCGGAAGCCCCGTCCACGCCGCTGGCCAAGGGTCTTGCCGCGATTCGCCAGGAGGATCCGGCGTTCGATGAAGCGCATTTCCTTTCCGGCGCCCGCGCGGCCTTCGAGATGATCGTCGGCGCCTTTGCCGCGGGCGATGCAGCGAGCCTGCGCCCGCTGCTGAGCGATGAGGTCTTCGCCAATTTCAACGGCGCAATCGAGGAGCGGCGCAAGGCGAGCCAGACGCATACGACGACGGTGGTGGGCATTCGTGGGGTGGACCTGCTGGAGGCGGAGGTGCAGAACCGCAATGCCCAGCTGACGCTCAAGATCCAGTCCGACCAGATCAACGTGACCCGCGACTCCGCCGGCCGCGCGGTCGATGGCGATGCCAATGCTGTGGCGCCGGTAACGGACATCTGGACATTTGCGCGCGATCTGCGTTCGCGCGATCCCAATTGGACGCTGGTCGGGACACGAAGTCCGAATTGAGCTAGCGATGACGATGGGGCCGGGGGGACTTCTTTTGGGTGCGCTGTTGGCGCTCGCCGCCTGCACCACAAACCCCAAGGCGCTGACCACCTCCGCGAGCCTGAAGCTGGAGCCCGTGACCTTCGCCGATCTGCCCGACTGGGATAAGGACCGCCAGTTCGAGGCGCTGACCGCCTTTCGCCGCTCCTGCCGCAAGCTGACCGCGCTTCCCGCCGATGCACCGGTCGGCCCCGCCGGTCTCGCAGGCCAGGCCTCCGCCTGGCTTGCCGCCTGCCGCTCCGCCAGCGTGATCGGCCAGGGCGAGGATGACGGCGCGCGTCTGTTCTTCCAGCACCTCTTTCGCCCCTATCGCCTCAGCGATGCCCATGATGGCGACGAAGGTTTTCTCACCGGCTATTACCTGCCGCGGGTACGCGGCTCGCGCGCGCATCGGGCGGGCTACGACGTGCCGCTCTATCGCCGGCCGGCCGATCTGGTAACCGGCGATGACGGACGCCTGGGCCGCATGTTGGATGGCAAACTGCAGCCCTATTACACCCGCGCCGAAATCGATGCCGGGGCGCTAACCGGCAAGGGGCTGGAGCTGGTCTGGCTCGCCAGTCCCATCGACGCCTTCTTCGTCTCGGTCCAGGGCTCGGCCGAGATTTCGCTCAGCGAAGGCGGGAAGATGCGGCTCGGTGTGGCGTCCAGCAATGGCTGGTCCTATACCGCCATCGGGCGCGTGCTCGTGCAGCGCGGCGAAATGCGGGTTGAGGATGTGTCGATGAAGACGATCACCGACTGGATGCTGGCTCATCCCGATGAGGCCCCGGCGCTGATGGAGACGAACCAGCGCTACATCTTCTTCCAGGAAGTCGCCGACGAAGGGCCGGTCGGGGCAGAAGGTGTCATGCTCACCGCCGGACGCAGCCTGGCGATCGATCCCAACTATCTGCCTTATGGCGCGCCGGTCTTTCTCGATAGCTTCGATGTGAAGGGCGTACCCTGGCGGCGCCTGATGCTGGCGCAGGATGCGGGGGCTGCGATCAAGGGCCCGCTGCGCGGCGATGTGTACTGGGGAGATAGTGACGCGGCCAAGGAAACTGCCGGCCAGATGAAATCGCCCGGGCGGTTCTATTTGCTGCTGCCAATCGGGGTGAACCCCTCAGCCCCGTGAGCCGGCCACGCGATCACGAGCGCGCGCTGTGGCAGGCAGCGATGCGCGATGTCAAACCGCTGAAACGAGCCGCCGCGGCGCCGGTTCCGCTCGCGAGCGCCAAAAAAGCCGAGACACCGAAGAAGCAGGGGGCTGGCCGCCCCATTCGGCCGGCCGCTCCGGTAGCGGTGGTCAGCGCGCCCCACACACCGCCGGATCTGAGCCATGGGCGTGCCGCCGGTATCGACCGGCGCTCTGCCGAGCGCCTGCGCCGCGGTCATCTGCCTATCGAGGGCCGGCTCGATCTTCATGGCATGACCCAGGAGAAGGCGGCCGTCCGGCTTGCCGATTTCATCGAGCGGGCCGAATCCCAGGGCAAGCGCTGCCTGCTCGTCATCACCGGCAAGGGGCTCGTCAGCGGCGGCGTTCTGCGCGATTCCGTGCCGCGCTGGCTGAACCAGCCGCCCAATCGCTCTCATGTGCTCGCCTTCGACTATGCCCGCCCGCAGCATGGCGGATCGGGCGCGCTCTATGTGCTGCTGAAGCGCCGGCGGCATTCATGACGCCCAAGCCATGACGCCTTTTGGCCGGCGCTTGCGCGAACTGCGCCGCGCACGCGGCAAGAGGCTCAAGGATATGGCGGCCGCCCTCGGCGTGTCGGCGGCGTATCTGTCGGCGCTGGAGCATGGGCATCGCGGCCGGCCTGGCGGCGGCTTCGTGCAGCAGGTCTCGGCCTATTTCAATCTCGCCTGGGACGATGTCGACGAGCTGAAGCGCCTCGCCGAGATTTCACACCCGCGGGTCGTGGTGGATACATCGGGTCTCGATCCGCTGGCGACGGAGTTGGCGAACCGGCTGGCGGAAAGGATCGAGAAGCTCGACCAGGCAACGCTGCGGAAAATTCTCACGGTGCTGGGGGAGAAGTGACGGTAATCTTAGTCACCGTCATGCCTGGTCCTTCCATTCCCCGCCCCTTGACGGGGAAATTATCATCCTGAAGGAGGCGTGCGCAGGCGCTACAAAATGAACTTGCTGAGGTCGGTGTTCTTGGCCAGCGGCGCGACGCGATCGCGCACATAGGCCGCGTCGATCTTCACTGTCTCGCCCGGGCGGTCGGCGGCGGTGAAGCTGATTTCCTCCAGCAGGCGCTCCAGCACCGTATGCAGGCGGCGCGCGCCGATATTCTCCACGCTGCCATTGATCTCGAAAGCAAGATCGGCGAGTGCGTCGATCGCCTCATCGGCGAAATCGAGGGTGAGCTGTTCGGTTGCCAGCAGCGCGCGATACTGCTTGATCAGGCTCGCTTCCGGCTCAGTCAAAATGCGCTTCAGATCGTCTCGGGTCAGCGCGTTCAGCTCGACGCGGATCGGCAGCCTGCCCTGGAGTTCTGGCAGCAGGTCCGAGGGCTTGGCGTGATGGAAGGCGCCCGAGGCGATGAACAGGATGTGGTCGGTCTTGACCGGCCCATGCTTGGTCGAGACCTGCGTGCCTTCGATCAGCGGCAGCAGGTCGCGCTGCACACCCTCGCGGCTGACATCGGCGCCGACGCGTTCGCTGCGCGCGCAGATCTTGTCGATCTCGTCGAGGAAGACGATGCCGTTCTGCTCGACGCTGGCGATGGCTTCCGCCGTCACCCGCTCCTCGTCCAGCAGCTTGTCGCTTTCTTCGGCGATCAGGATGCGGTGGCTATCGGCAACGGTGACTTTCCTGGCCTTGGTGCGCCCGCCGCCAAATGCCTTGCCCAGCATGTCGTTCAGATTGACCATGCCCATGCTGGCGCCCGGCATGCCGGGAATCTCGAAGGTCGGCATTCCGCCCTGGTCGCGGACCTTGATCTCGATCTCGCTGGTGTCGAGCTCGCCCGCGCGCAGGCGCCGGCGGAACTTGCTGCGCGTCTCGGCAGTGGCGCTTTCGCCCACCAGAGCATCCAGCACGCGTTCCTCGGCGGCAAGCTCGGCCCTGGCGGCGACATCCTTGCGCAGCCGCTCGCGGGTCATGCTGATGGCGATTTCCACCAGGTCGCGCACGATCTGCTCCACATCGCGGCCGACATAGCCGACCTCGGTGAACTTGGTCGCCTCGACCTTCAGGAAGGGCGCCTGGGCCAGGCGGGCGAGGCGCCGGGCGATCTCGGTCTTGCCCACGCCGGTCGGCCCAATCATGAGGATATTTTTTGGCTGCACTTCCTCGCGCAGCGCCTCGGGCAGCTGCTGGCGGCGCCAGCGGTTGCGCAGCGCGATGGCGACGGCGCGCTTGGCCTCGTTCTGGCCGACGATGAAGCGATCGAGCTCGGAGACGATTTCGCGCGGGCTGAAGCCGCCGGCCTGCAAGCTCGGGGCGCCTTTTGGGGGAAGGCCTCCGTTATCGCGGCTCATCTCGTTCATAGGGTCTCGAGCGTCACGTTGCGATTGGTATAGATGCAGACATCGGCGGCAATGCCCATGGCCTTGCGGGCGATGGCTTCCGCGCCCAGCCCATCGATATCGATGAGGGCGCGGGCGGCGGCCAGCGCATAGGGACCGCCGGAGCCGATCCCGATCAGTCCCTCTTCCGGCTCAAGCACATCGCCCGTGCCGGTCAGGACCAGGCTGGTGGATTTGTCGGCCACCGCCATCATGGCCTCGAGCCGGCGCAAATAGCGATCCGTGCGCCAATCCTTGGCCAGTTCCACGCAGGCGCGCTGCAACTGGCCGGGATGGGCCTCCAGCTTGGCTTCCAGCCGTTCGAACAGGGCGAAGGCATCGGCGGTGGCGCCGGCGAAACCCGCAATGACGGCATCCTTGCCGAGCCGGCGCACCTTGCGGGCGTTGGATTTGATCACCGTATTGCCGAAGGTCACCTGGCCGTCGCCGGCAACGACCACTTGCCCGCCCTTGCGGAGCGACAGGATGGTGGTGCCATGCCAGATCTCGCTCATGTGATTCCGTGACCACTTC
>CAZQLF010000126.1:7051-7420 GCA_964594035.1 uncultured Rhodospirillaceae bacterium
GGGGGGAAGGGAGGGTGGGGCCAGGCACGGTGGAAGGTTGGGCGGGGTCGGCCATGCCCCACCAGATAGGCATTCGCCTGGCCCGGAGCAAGAAGATTGGGGCTCCGGTGCCTGTGGGACCATCTGGCGCCCACGGGGCTATGCTGATAGAACCCTGCGCCTTCCAGCGGAGAGAACCCATGCGCAGGGCCGATGTCACACGCAAGACACGGGAGACCGAGATCAGCGTCTCGGTCAATCTCGATGGCGAAGGCCAGGCAAAAATCGCCACCGGCATTGGCTTTCTCGACCACATGCTGGACCAGCTCGCCCGCCACAGCCTGATCGACATCGAACTCTCGGCGAAGGGCGTTCTGCATATCGATTTCC
>CAZQLF010000127.1:0-7419 GCA_964594035.1 uncultured Rhodospirillaceae bacterium
GCTGCCTTCGATGGCATATGTAGCCTTGCCGGCGAGCCGCAGCGCCACGGTGGTGACAAGGCGATTCTTCGAGAGAGGCGCTTGCGTTCCGGTGTGGTTCAGCACGAAGCAGCCGGTGCCATAGGTGCTCTTGATCATGCCGGGCGAAAAGCACGCCTGGCCCACGGCGGCGGCCTGCTGATCGCCGGCGACACCGGCGATGGGGATCGCCCGGCCGAACAGGCCAGTATCCGTCGCGCCGTAGTCGCTGGAGCTGTCGCGCACCTCGGGCAGCAATCTGCGCGAGACACCGAACAGCGTCAGCATCTCCTCGCTCCATTGCTGGCGGTGGATATCGAACAGCAATGTGCGCGAGGCATTCGTCGCGTCGCTCGCATGCAGCCTTCCGCCTGTCAGCCGCCGGGGCAGAAATGTGTCGATCGTGCCCATGGCGAGTTCGCCGGCGCCGGCGCGCTCCTTGGCGCCGGGCACGTTCTCCATCAGCCAGGCGATCTTGCTGGCGGAGAAATAGGGGTCGAGCAGCAGGCCCGTCGTCTTCTGTACCGTTGCGCCATGGCCCGCCTGCTCCAGCTTCCGGCAGAGCGCAGCACCACGGCGATCCTGCCAGACGATGGCGTTGTGCAGTGGCTTGCCTGTCGCCCGCTCCCACAGCAGCGTGGTTTCGCGCTGGTTGGTGATCCCGATGGCCGCGACGTCCGGCACCTTTGCCAGCACCTCGCGGCAGACAGAGAGGGTGGCGTTCCAGATCTCTTCGGGATTGTGCTCGACCCAGCCATCGGCTGGGAAAATCTGCGGCAGCTCCTTCTGGGCCACCGCCAGCACCTGGGCGTTTTGGTCAAAGACCATGGCCCTCGTGCTGGTCGTTCCCTGGTCGATCGCCAGAATGCTGCCGCCGGCCATACTGATCCCCTGTCTGCTGCGGGTGGATGATCGGGGCTTGGCCGCGCGGACGTCAAGCAAGCGCACCATCACGGCCGGGGCCAGGGGTGGGATGCGAGCGATTGTGGAAACTTTTGCGTGCGTCTAGCTTCTGAAGGAATGACCATCCAACGCATCGGCGTGCTGGGCGCGGGCGCCTGGGGAACCACGCTCGCCATCGTTGCCCGGCGCGCCGGCCGCAATGTGGTGCTCTGGGCGCGGCGCGAGGAACAGGTTCGCGCGCTCTCTTCCGAGCGCGAAAACAAGCTCCACCTTCCCGGCATCAAGATCGATCCGGCCATCACACTCACGAACGACATTGACGCCGCGCTTAAGACCGATGCGGTGCTTGTCGCGTTGCCGGCCCAACATGTGCGCGAACATCTGGTGCCGCTTGCCTGGCCCGCCGGGGTGCCGGCGGTCATCTGCGCCAAGGGGATCGAGCGCGGCAGTTTGCTCTCCATGCCCGAGGTCATGGAAGCGATCCAGCCGAGGGCCCCGCTCGCCATGCTCTCCGGCCCCACCTTCGCCGGCGAGGTCGCGCGCGGCAAACCGGGCGCCATCGTCATCGCCGCCAGGGATATGGGGCTCGCCGAAAACCTCGCCGGGGCAATCGCCACGCCGGAATTCCGCCCTTATGCCAGTGACGATCTGGGGGTTGTGGGGCCGGGCGGCGCGGTAAGGATGGTCCGCGCCACCAGCTGGGGAATCGTGGTCGGCCGGGGCTTTGGGGGGAACGCGCGCGCCGAACTGGTCACCCGCGGCCTGGCGGAACTCGCCCGCCTTGTCGATGCCGCCGGCGGCAAACGCGAGACCGCCATGGGCCTCTCCGGCGCCGGCGATCTGATCCTGACTGCCACCAGCCTGCAGTCGCGAAACACATCGCTGGGCGAATCGCTCGGCCGCGGCCGGACGCTGACCGAAATCCTGGCGCAGCGCCGGAGCGTGGCGGAGGGTGTGGAGAGTGCCGCCGCCGTCGTGGCGCTGGCCGCCAAGCATGGTGTCGAGATGCCGATCTCGGAATCCGTCGCGGCGATCCTGGCGGGCGGCTCGATCGATGAGGAGCTTCGTCGCCTGCTCGCCCGGCCGCTGAAACGGGAGAGGGAGGCAGAGAGCTAGCTCAACGCGAACGCAGTCTCGTCAGCAGCCGGGTATCGGCATGTCGTAGCTGTACGACTCGCCGGTGTAGTTGACGAAAAGCCTGCCGTGTCTGCATGCGTTGATCGCGCCAGCTTCGTAGACGAAATATTGCACATGCTCTCCCATGGGCCCCAGCAACTGCTTGAAGAGGGCGCCCATGGCAGAAAGAGCACCGGTCAGTGTTGGCGGTAGCTTTTCATAGGCGACCGGTGTGAGAGCCTGGTGATTGCCGTCCTCGACGTCGAGATTTTCGATCTTCTGGTAAGCGGCGCCGGTCGTCGCGCTCATTTGCGCGTGCAGGGCCATGATGACCACGTATTTGTCAAATAGCGCAGCATTCGGGTTGTGAGGGATCATGGGCGAGGCGAGCCACCAGATCATGGTGAAGCGCCCCTCTCTTTCATCGAGGATCTCGAGATAATCCTGGGTTTGCGCTTCCAGGGACGGCTTCCATTGTCGCGCCTGGGCGGATATCCAGGCGCTGCTCGATGCAAGGACCAGGATGAGGAAAAACGCGGCCAGCCGCATCATGGACGGCGTTAGTTTCGCCTTTCGCATAATCCCCCTCCGGATGCGCTTAACCTTCGGTTGAGGATACCCCATCGCCGGTCGCTCTGCCGCTGCCATGTCTCGACCGCAGGGCAGACCGGTGTCCGGGCGGGCTTGCCCGGCTCGCACGGGCGACCTTATCTTTCGCGCCATGGCAGCGCCGCTGAACATCCTGTGCATCCAGAACGATCCGATCGGGCCTTCGGGCCTGATCGGCGAGCAGCTGTTCCGGCGCAACGGCAATCTCGACGTCGTCATGCCCCATGAAGGCGATGCGATGCCGGCCGAGCATGCGCCCTATGATGGCGTCATCGTCATGGGTGGGCCGCAGGATGCCTTCGACGACGAGGGCTATCCGCAGTTCTGGCCGATGATTCGCCTGCTGCGCGGCTTCCACGGCGTGGGCAAGCCGATTCTCGGCGTCTGTCTCGGCGCGCAACTCGTGGCCCGCGTCTTCGACAAGCCGGTCTATCGTCATCACGAACTTGAACTCGGCTTCACCGAGGTGGATGTGACCGAGGCGGGTGCCAGATCGCCGCTGCTTGCCGGCATCGAGCGCAAGCAATGGGTCATGGAATGGCACCAGGATACCTTCGATCTGCCCGATGGGGCCGAGCTCCTGGTGACGGGCAAGCGCTGCCGCAACCAGGCCTTCCGCATCGGTAATGCCTATGCCTTCCAGTTCCACTTCGAGGTGACGCGGCCGATGATCCGCCAGTGGCTCAAGGTCGCCGGCGACTACCTGAAGCGCGAATACCCGGATTTTCCCTCCCGCGTCGAGCAAGAGATGGAATCGCACATGGCGCGGCAGGTTGCTTTGGCCCGGCATATCTCCGATAGCTGGCTCAACCTCGCCGAAACCCGCCTCCAGCGCCCCATCGCCAAGGCCGTCTAGCCAGACTCCCCTCTTTCGTCCCGCCGAAAGCGGGCCTTTTTCTCCCGAACGCGCGCCTACAACGGATTTGGCGCCGGAAATCCGTCCATTGCGGACGCCAAACCCCTCTCCGCATTGACCATCCAAGAACCGCGACGTAATGTCGTAGTTTCAGAGTGTGAATTTGATTTTCTGCACATGAAACAACGCCCCGCTGGCGAGAAGCCCAAAAATGGGCAGGGCGGGAAAACAGGGGGAAGCCAATGGCCACGGAAACAGGTGCCAAGAAGCCCTATTCGGCAGCAACCGAGATGGGCTACGTCGAGTCGGGGTTGAAGCGGGAAACCGGGTGGTGGGGGGCCTTCGTCATCGGTCTCGCCGGCACCATCCTTGTCACCGGCATCGCCCCGGTCATGGTGACGGCACTCGGCGCCTCGTCCATTCCCATCACCGTCTTCATCACCATCACCGGCTGGCTGCTCTGCCTGTTCCTGGCGGAACTCGCCGCCATGATGCCGGAGCGCACCGGCGGTTCGCCGAGTTATGCCTACCCGGCCTACAAGGATCGCTGGCCCAGGATGGCCAAGCACATCAACGGCTTCACCGCCTGGGCCTATTGGCTCGGCTGGTTTCCCGTCGCACCGCTCAACATGATCCTGGCCTCGTTCTATCTGGCGGATCGCTTCGGCATCAACACGACGGCGGGTTTCACGCCCATCCACACCTTCATCGCCTGGTCGACCCTGGTGATCTCGGTGATCGGCATTTTGCTGTTCTTCATTCCGGCGTACCGGGGCATCCGCTTCGGCGCGACCTTCGCCACCATCCTGGCGTTGCTGTCGATGATCCCGCTGACCTTCATTGCCGTTGCCTGGATCTTCAATCCTTCGGTCGTGAACATGAGCGAGCTTGCCGGCTTCCATCATGTGGATGGCAGCAGCTTCTTTTCCGCCATCGGCGGGTTCAGCTGGCTGCAGGTCTATATCGCCTATGGCTTCCTGCTGACCTGGAACGTGATCGCGATGGAGGCGGCCGCCTGCTACATCGGCGAGTGCGCTCATCCCGATCGTGACGCGAAGATCGCGATGAATCTCGAGGGCGGCTATGGCGTGTTCATCTACACGCTGGTGCCCATCGCCTTCGTCGTCGTGCTGGGCTCCAAGGCCTTGGGCGATGCAACGCTGGCCGATCCGAAGACCATCTTCGTCACCTTCGCCGGCAAGGTGTTTCCGGGCATGGCCGGCGATTTCCTCAACTGGATTATCGCCTTCATGCTGATCGTGGCGCTGGCGCTCTCTGCACTCAACGCCATCATGGGATCGGGCCGCGCGCTCTATCAGATGGCGATGGACGGCGAATTCCCGAAATGGTTCGCCAGGCAGAACGAGCATGGCGTGCCGGGCCGCGCTATGGCCTTCAACGTCGTCGCTTCGTTGATCGTGGTGCTCGCCGGAGGGGCGGTGGAGATCTACAGCTTCTCCAATGTCGGCTACACCGTCTCCTTCATCCCGGTGCTGATCGGCTATTTCCTGCTCCGCCAGGACAAGCCGGATATGCGCCGGCCGTTCAAGCTGCCGGAATTCATGAAGTACGTGGCGCTCGCGCTCGCAGCCGTCTATTTCGTCTTCTGGCTGTTCGGCGGTCTCTGGTATTCGAAGCTCGGCAATGTCGAGGTCTATTACTGGGCCGGCTGGGCGACGCTTTTCGCCTATCTGCCGCTTTACTGGTATCGCGTCTACGTCGAGGACAAGCGCATCTAGGACGACAGGGGCAGGCGGCGGGGTGAATCTTCATCCCGCCGTCTTTTTCTTTGCGACAATCGTCCGATGATCGAACTCGCTCATCGCTGGCGTCGGCTTCGCTGGCCGTGGAGCGCAATTCCACCGCCACCCGACAGCGCGACCTTTCCAGCGCGGCGCATCCTGCTCGCGTCCGAAGGCCGCCGCATTTCGCCCGCCGCAATCAGTTTCGCGGCACGGCTGGCGAAGAATGCCGGTGGTGACGTCCATGTGCTGACCATCGCGCGCATCTGGGGCACGAGCTTCGGCCTGCCACATCCGGGCCTGATGCCCACGCGGCGCGAATGGCAGGCCCAGCATGATGTCGTGGCCGAGGCGCTGAAGGAATTGAAGCGCCAGAACACCGATGGGACCGGCCAGGTGCTGAGCAGTCGCAATGCGGGAAAACGGATCCTGAAGGAAGCAAAACTCCGTGGCATCGATGCCATCGTGATGGGCGCCGACGGCCCTCGGCACTGGCTGATCAACGACATGATCTGGTCGCAGGAGCCCTGGCGCATTCGCCGGCTGGCCTCCGTACCGGTCTATCTCGTCGAGGAAACGGCGACGACGACTCGGCGCCGCTGATGTCTCGACCAATTCGATACCAATAACGGCGCGATTTCGCCTGTTTGTCTGGCGTGCCTCGGCGACCGGCGAACCGATTTACCGTAATTGGTTTGTCATGGTCGTTGCCCGGCGCGGCATCGACGGTTTATAAGTCCTAACCCTTTAGGGATAGGGGGAGATGACCGCGAGTCTTTGTTCCACCCGGCACACCGACACCATGGCGGTCCTTCCGGCCTTGGGCCGGGCTTTTCCCGGGGACAGCATCATGACGGAATTTGCCGCCTGGCCGCTTGCGCCGGGCGGTTTGTTTTTGAGGCCTCGGTTTTCTTCCGGCGTCGGCCGAAAGAAGCCGCAACAAAGCAGGAGCCGCACCCTTCGCGCCGTTGGGCGGAAGCAGGCGGCGCGCCACGGAAAACTCATCAGGGGGAATTGACCAATGACTGCGATCAGCGACACCGGCGAACGGACACTTCACCGTACGATCGACTGGAAGAAGACATTCTGGATTGCCAGCGGCGTGCCCCCGCTGGTGCTGTTCTCCATCGGCGGTATCGCCGCGACGGTCGGCACGCCGTCCTACATTGTCTGGACGCTCTCGATCCTGATGGGCTTCACCCAGTCCTTCACCTACGCCGAGATCGCCGGCATGTTCCCGAGCAAATCGGGCGGTGCACCGATCTATGGGGCTGCCGCCTGGATGCGCTACGGCAAGATCTTCGGGCCACTCTCGGTGTGGAGCTATTGGCTTGCCTGGTCGCCGGTGCTGTCCATCGGCAGCGGTATAGCGGCGGGCTACATCCTCAGCTTCCTGCCGGCAGACTCGGCCATCAACACCTTCAACCTGCCGATCGTGGATCTGGGCTTCCTGAAGGAGGGGTTGGCGCTGCGCATCAACTCGACCTTCTTCCTGGGTGCGGCCATCCTGCTGCTGACCTTCGCCATCCAGCATCGCGGCATCCTGCGCACCGCCTGGTTCCAAACGGTTGTCGGCATCGTCGTCACGGTGCCGCTGCTGATCGTGGCCCTCTGGCCGATCGTCAGCGGCCATGTGCTGACCGCCAATCTGGGGCCGCTGGTTCCGCTGGGCGATGCCAAGGGGGCGGGCTATCCCTTCAACGGCGCCTGGGACAAGGGAGGCTGGACCCTGTTCCTCGGCGGCATGTTCATCGCGGCCTGGTCGACCTACGGCTTCGAGACCGCGGTCAACTACACCAGCGAGCTGACCAACCCGGCGACCGATACCTTCAAGGCCATCTTCTTCTCCGGCGTCCTCTGCCTCGTCATCTTCATCCTGGTTCCTTTCACCTTCCAGGGTGCGCTCGGCGTCAATGCCATGCTGGCGCCTGACATTTACAGCGGCATGGGCGTTGCCCAGGCCATGGCCAGCATGTTCGGCAGTGCCGGTGTCATCTACTTCCTGATGGTGATCCTGCTGATCCTGGCCCTGGTGCTCTCGATCATCACCGCCATGGCGGGATCTTCGCGCACGCTCTACCAGGGTTCGGTCGACGGCTGGCTGCCGAAGTATCTGAGCTACGTCAACGAGCATGGCGCCCCGACCCGCGCCATGTGGACCGACCTCTGCTTCAA
>CAZQLF010000128.1:0-4932 GCA_964594035.1 uncultured Rhodospirillaceae bacterium
TACTCACGGGCTGCATGAGAGGCACAGAGCGGCGGCCGATGCAAGCCAAGGCGCTCTACGGTGCGGTAAGGCCCTTGCTCCCTCTCCCGCTTGCGGGATCGAGCCGCAAAGCGGATCGATGGCACGCGCGAGGGTGTCTTCGACGAGCGCCCCCTCACCTTGATCCTTTCCCCCGGGAAGATGGGGAGAGGAAAAAAGCTCGATGACTTGCCATGCCCGCACACGAACTTTAGGGTGCCGGCCATGCAATCAGCCCTCTGTCCCGTTCCCCGCCAGTTGGGCAGCGTCAACTGGCTTGGCCTGTGGAGTCTTTACCTCAAGGAGATCCGCCGCTTCGGCAAGGTCGCGACCCAGACCATCATTTCACCGCTGGTCACCACCTTCCTTTATCTCGTCATCTTCAGCCTGGCGCTTGGACGCAGCGTCCCGCAGCTGGGCGGCGTCAGCTATTCGCCGTTTCTGGCGCCCGGCCCCATCATGATTGCCATTGTTCAGAAATCCCCCCCCAACACCCCTCGTAGCGTGGTGTTGCCCCGGGTCCATGGACACACCGTCGATCGGGCGATGCCGCCGTTGAGTGCCGCCGAGCTGACCCTCGGGATTGCGGCCGGCGGGCTGACGCGCGGCCTTGCCGTGGGGCTGACATCGGCGATCGCCGTGCGGCTTTTCCTGCCCTACAGCATCCACGACTGGTTCTATGTCATCTTCAACGCAGCCACTGCTTCGCTGATGCTGGCGTTCCTTGGCATGCTCGCCGGCCTTTGGGCTGAGAAGTTCGACCAGATGGCCGCAGTGACGAACTTCGTCATCACGCCACTCTCGTTCCTGTCGGGCGCCTTCTACTCGACCGACCGGCTGCCGGATTTCTGGCGCCACATCGATCATTGCAATCCTTCTTTCTACAGGATCGATTGCTTCCGCTATGGCTTCTTCGCCCATGCCGACGGCTGGCTGGTTGCCGGCACCATCGTGCTGGCCGCCGCCGATCTGCTGCTGGGTCTTTCCACATGGCACTTGATAGCCCGGGGCTACAAGCTCCGGCCGTAAACCGCCAGCCGGCCCGGCTCGGTCCGCGCCGCTTCGGCCGGGTGAACTGGCTCGGCCTGGCCACGCTCTACCGGCGCGAGATGAAGCGCGCGCAGAAAGACTTTATCGATGGACTGCTGGGACCGGCGCTGACCAGCCTGCTGATGATCCTGATCTTCAAGGTCGCGGCCCGCAGCCCCGGGGCCAATGGGCCTGCGACCCTGGACGGCCTGCCGCTGGTGGATTTCATCGCGCCTGGCCTGCTGATGTATGCCGCGGGCGAGCGCGCATTTTCCGGCGCCTGCGGGTTCCTGATCTTCGACAAGCTGGAGGGCATCATCGGCGATGTGGTGATGGCACCGCTGACCTCCGTCGAGCGACTGGCCGCCTATGCCGCCGCGGCCGTTTCCGCCGGCCTCATCGGCGCGGTTGGCACCGCCATCGTCCTCTATCCCTTTGTCGATCTCACCATCGCCTCGTTGCCCGCCCTGCTCTACTTCGCCATCGCCGGAACGCTGATGCTCGCCTTGCTCGGCATCCTGGCCGGCCTATGGGCCGAGCGCTGGGAGCATTTCGCCGCCGTCCTGACCTATTTCCTGGTCCCGTTTTCCTATCTCTCCGGCATGTTCTATCCGGTGGCGGGCTTGCCCGCGGTCGGGCGCTGGCTCATCGCCCTCAACCCGCTGTTCTATATCATCGACGGGCTGCGCTTTGGGCTGACGGGCAAGGCCGAATCCGATCTTTGGGTCGGAACGGTGGTCATTCTGGCGATGGATCTGCTGCTGGGGGGCCTGCTCTATCGCCTGTTCGCCCGTGGCTGGCGCATGAAGGCCTAGCCCGCGCCCCGTCGTTGACAGGGCCGGGCCGAATACCGATAGTCTCGCCCTTTTTCGGCGGAGAACCCCCATGATTCCAGCCGTCATGCCCACCTATGCCCGCGCCGACCTCGCCTTCGAGCGCGGCCAGGGCGCCTATCTCTACACAGGTGACGGCACGCGCTATCTCGACTTCGCCTCGGGCATTGCAGTCACCGCTCTCGGCCACGCCCATCCGCACCTAGTGAAGGCGCTGACCGAACAGGCAGGCAAGCTCTGGCATACCTCCAACCTGTTCCAGATCCCGGGCCAGATGCGTTTGGCGGAGCGCCTGGTCGCCAACAGCTTCGCCGACAGCGTGTTCTTTTCCAATTCCGGCGCCGAAGCCATGGAATGCGGCCTGAAGATGGTGCGCAAGTACCAGGACGATTTCGGCGATCCCAAGCGCTATCGCGTCATCTGTGCCCATGGTGCCTTCCATGGCCGCACCATGGCGACGGTCGCCGCCGGCGGGCAGGAAAAGCATCTGGCGGGCTTCGGTCCCACCGTCGACGGCTTCGACCATGTCGCCTACGGCAATATGAACGAGATGCGCAACGCGATCACCGGCGAAACTGCGGCCATTCTCGTCGAGCCGGTGCAGGGTGAAGGCGGCATGCGCAAGGCCTCGACCGACTATCTGCGCCAGCTGCGCGCGGTCTGCGATGAATTCGGCCTGCTGCTGTTTTTCGACGAGGTGCAGTCCGGCATGGGCCGCACCGGCAAGCTGTTCGCCCATCAATGGGCGGAGATCGAACCCGACATCGTCGCTACGGCCAAGGGCCTCGGCGGCGGCTTTCCCATCGGCGCCTGTCTCGCAAGGGAAAAGGCGGCCCGCGCGCTGACCACCGGCAGCCATGGCAGCACCTTCGGCGGCAATCCGCTTGCCATGGCCGTGGCCAATGCGGTTCTCGATGTGATGCTGACCGATGGATTCTTCGAAGGTGTGCAGGCGGTTGCCAAGCGACTGCGTGCGAGGCTCGAGGATCTCGCCAGGCGTCATCCCGAGCTGATCGAGGAGGTGCGCGGGGAAGGGCTTGTGATCGGCATGAAATGCCGCGTGCCAAACACCGATGTGATCGCCAAGCTGCGCGAATACCGCCTGCTCTCGGCCGGCGCCGGCGACAATGTCGTACGCCTGCTGCCGCCGCTGATCATCGACGATAGCCACATCGACGAAGCCCTCGGCATCCTGGAGCGCACGGCGGCAGCCCTGCAGGCGGCCTGACCCCGTGCCGCGTCACTTCCTCGATCTCGACGTCCTGCCGCGGGAAGAGCTGCGCGAGATCCTCGATCTCGGCGCGGCCTTCAAGGCAAAGAAGCCGCCGAAGGGCGAGGCGAAGCCGCTCGCCGGCAAGGCGCTGGCCATGATCTTCGAAAAGCCCTCGACCCGCACCCGCGTCTCATTCGAGCTCGGGATGCGGCAATTGGGTGGCGAGGTCATCGTGCTTGAGCGCGAGAGCTCGCAGCTCGGCCGCGGCGAGACGGTGGCCGATACCGCGCGCGTACTCTCGCGCTATGTCGACGTCATCATGCTGCGCACCACCAGCGAGACGAAGCTGAAGGAACTGGCCGAGCACGCCAGCGTGCCGGTCATCAACGGCCTGACGGACCGCACGCACCCCTGCCAGCTGCTGGCCGACGTCATGACGTTCGAGCAGCATCAGGGGCCCATCGCCGGGCGCAAGGTGACCTGGAGCGGCGACGGCAACAACATGGCGACATCGTGGATTCACGCCGCCGAGCGCTTCGGCTTTGCCTTGCACCTTGCCTGCCCTGGCGAACTCAACCCCCCGGCCGATGCGGTGAACTGGGCCCGCTCACGGGGTGCCGATATCCACGTCACCAGCGATGTCGCGGCGGCAGTGCGCGATTCCGATTGCGTGGTGACCGACACCTGGATCTCCATGGGCGATCAAGACACCAGCGACCGCCACAACCTGCTGCGCGCCTACCAGGTCGATGAGCGGCTAATGCGGCTGGCCAAACCCAGCGCCATCTTCATGCATTGCCTGCCGGCCCATCGCGGCGAAGAGGTCACCCCCGGCGTCATCGACGGGCCGCAATCCGTGGTCTGGGACGAAGCGGAAAACCGCCTGCACGCCCAGAAGGGAATTCTCTATTGGTGCCTGGCAGGCCGCTGATTATCTAAGTGTCATGAGTAACGACGCCGTGGCGGGTAGCGCCACATCCACAGACGACCGCATCCTGCCGTTCCAGATCAAGGCGCAAGGCCTGCGCGGACGCTTGGTCCGGCTGGGCCCGCTGGCCGATGAAATCCTGCGCCGTCACGATTATCCCCCCATCGTGGCGCGGATGTTGGCGGAGATGCTGACCCTCGCGGCATTGCTGGCCGGCGCCCTGAAATATGAGGGTGTCTTCACGCTGCAGACCTCGGGCAATGGTCCGATCCGGCTGATGGTTGCCGACATCACCAGCGCGGGTGCGATGCGCGGCTACGCGCAGTTCGATGCGTCGCGCCTGCCGGAGGAGGATGACGCCTCCGTGCCGCGCTTGCTGGGTGCGGGTCACCTTGCCTTCACCGTCGATCAAGGCGATTTCACCGACCGCTATCAGGGTATCGTCGATCTGGATGGCGCGACCCTCAGCGACTGCGTGCATCACTATTTTCGCCAGTCGGAACAACTGCAATGTGCGCTGCGGCTGGCCGTCAACAAGCAAGACGGCCATTGGCGCTCGGGCGCCCTGATGCTTCAGCGTATGCCGCCGCCCGAGGCCAGCCGCGAAGCGGAAGCCGCCGAGGATGGCTGGCGCCGGGCGCTTGCCTTCATGGCCGGCGTGCGCAATGGCGAGCTGACCGACGCCGCGCTCGCGCCAGATGCGTTGCTTTATCGCCTGTTCCACGAAGATGGCGTGCGCGTATTCCGCGACCAGGCGCTGAATGCGGGCTGTCGCTGCTCACGCGAGCGCGTTGAGATGGTGCTGCGCGCCATGCCGGTGGATGAGCTGACGGCGATGCAGGAAGAAGGCGAAGCGGTGATCACCTGCGAATTCTGCAATCGCAAGTACCGCTTCGACCGCGACAGTCTGG
>CAZQLF010000128.1:5032-7379 GCA_964594035.1 uncultured Rhodospirillaceae bacterium
GTGATCACCTGCGAATTCTGCAATCGCAAGTACCGCTTCGACCGCGACAGTCTGGCTGGCTTTGCTGCTTGACCGAAACATTGGGCGGCATCAGTTTGTCGCCAAGAATGACGGATAGGTATGTTGCAAGGATGATCCGCCGATCGATCGCTGCGATGCTGCTCGTGGCGCTGGCGGGTCTTGGCGCCTGCAACACGCCGCCCTCGCGCGAGCCATTCCCCAAGCTGACCTATGTTCACCTGCCGCCTTATCACCTCGCGGTCGGCCGGGTCGACATCGTCGAGGCCTATCACTCACCGATGAAGGCACCCAACGTCGAACAGAATTTTCCGGTCTCGCCAGCTGCCACGGCCGAGCAATGGGCCCGTGACCGGCTGCAGGCCGTGGGCGGGTCAGGTCGTGCCGTCTATACCGTTCTGCGGGCCGATGCAGTCGAGACGCATCTCGCCGGCGATGAGGGCAGCGGCCTGTTCGGCGATTTCACGATCCCGCAGTCGGAGCGCTACGACCTCAACATCACGGTGCGCCTGCAGATCGTCGATCCCAACGGCAGGGCCGTGGCGAGCGTGGATGCAACAGCGACGCGAAGCCGCACCGTGGCCGCCGATGCGACGCTGAACGACCGCGAGCGGGTCTGGTTCAATATGACCGAGCAGGCGATGGCCGATCTGAACGCCTCGCTCGACAAGAGCATCCCGCAGTATCTGCGGGCCTATTTGCGCTGATGAGCGCATGATGGTGCAATGATGAAACGAGTTCTTGCCGCCGCATTTCTGTCGATCGCGTTCGCCGCAGCGGCTGTGCCGGCTGGCTGGGCAGGGCCCGACGTGACCAAGCCCTATTACTATCTGGGCGCCGGCCGGACTCTGTCGCCCCTCGATCAGCAACAGCTGACCATTTACCACGATCAGCTGGAGACCCAGCAGCGGGCCCAGCAATTGCAGCTCTATCAGGGCACCATTGCGGTGCCCAACGGCTCTGGTCCGCTGCGGCCGCTCGCCAACAATCCCACGACCGCCAGCCAGAATCTGTACCGGACCCAGACCGAGCTCGGCCGCGTCAACGGCCTGTTGAACACCTCACGCACGAACCAGATGCTGGCCACGCCGCCGGCGATGGTGGTGAAAAAGTTCCCGCCGCAGTAGCTGCTAAGCCTTCGCCCAGTCGATCAGGCGGCGCAAAAAATCCTCGCCCGCGGCGAATTGCGAGAGCTCGATGAACTCGTCGGGCTGATGGGCCTGTTCGATGCTGCCGGGCCCGCAGACGATGGCATCGATGCCGATCTCCTGGAACTGGCCGGCCTCGGTGCCGAACGCGAGGCCAACCGTGTCATTGGCACCCGTCAGCCGTCGCGCCAGCGCTTCGGCCGGCGAGCCGGGCCGGGGCACCAGTGGCGGCACAACACAGGCCTCTGACATGGCGATGCCGGCCTCCGAAGCTTTCTCGCGCATGCGGGGGCCAAGATTGCCGGTCAGGAATGCCTCGACCTCGGCAATCACTGTCCTGGGTTCGACGCCGGGAATCGGCCGGAACTCCCAGGCAACCTTGCAATGGCGGGCGATGATGTTGACCGCGGTCCCGCCCTCGATCTCGCCCACGTTGAACGTCGTGTAGGGCGGATCGAAGCCGGGATCGAAGGGACCTTCGCGGCGAAAGCGCTCGGCCATGTCCTCGAGATAGGCGATGGCGCGCGCCGCATAGGCAATCGCACTGACGCCGCGATGGGTAGCGCTGGAATGTCCATCACGCCCCGTCACCGTGAGATCGAAGCCGTAGCACCCCTTGTGCCGGTTGCCGAGCTTGAGCCGCGTCGGTTCGCCCACGATGGCAATCTCCGGCAACGGCAGGTTGGCCTTGATGTCGGCGATCATCCTGGGCGCGCCAAGGCAGCCGAGTTCCTCGTCGTAGCTGAGGGCAATATGGATCGGTCGCTTGAGGCCAGCCGCCTGCATCTCCGGCACCAAAGCGAGCGCCAGCGCGATGAACCCTTTCATGTCGCAGGTGCCCCGGCCGTAGAGCTTGCCGTCGGATTCCCGCAGAGCGAAGGGATCGGCCGACCAGGGCTGGTCGGTCACCGGCACCACATCGGTATGGCCCGACAGCACGACGCCGCCCGGCCCGCCGGGCCCCAGGCTGGCGTAGAGATTGGCCTTGTTTTGCACATCGTCGAAGACGAGCCGGCTTTCCACACCATGGCCTGCCAGGTAATCGCGCACGAATCCGATGAGCGCGAGATTTGATTTGGCCGAAGTCGTGTCGAAAGCAATGAGCCGCGCCAGCATCCGCCCGCCCGCCATGCCCTGGGGCGTTGCCCGCCGCCTTGCCTGGGGTTTGGCGGGGGCACTTA
>CAZQLF010000129.1:0-7305 GCA_964594035.1 uncultured Rhodospirillaceae bacterium
AGCCGGGAAACACCAGTGCGCAACAGCAAGCCGCCATCGTTAGTTACTTGCAGGCGGTGCGGGCCGCGTTGCCAAATTGCATCATTCTCGCATTCGGCCCCGATCCGGAAGCGCAGAGCGCGGTGGCATCAATGATTGCAGCGGAAGCCAGCGTACAGGCAGCGGTTGTATCGCTTAACGATCCACTGACGATTTTTGTCCCAATCATCGGTGACGTGGCGGGATCTTGGATGACTGGCACGGGTAAAGTCACAGCGCAGGTTGGAACTGGCGCGAATGCTGGTAATTCCGACATTTACACGTCAAGTGATGGCTTGCATCCGACGCAGGATGGAATCAACTATCTGGCGCGACGCTATTACGCAGGTGTGCGCAAAGCGCTGGCCATCTAACCCACAGCCCCACCCCCGAAGCCCGCGATGAGCGGGCTTTTTCGTAACCACAGAGCCATCTCATGAGCACCAGGAAGCCGCCGCTTGACCGCGAGGAGGCCGTGGCGGCGATTCGCGAGCGCATCATCGACCAGATGTCGAACGGGGCGACGCTCAGCGCGATCTGCCGCCAGGACGGCATGCCGAGCCGCCGCACCGTCTACGACTGGATCCGGGCTGATGCCGACTTCGCGAAGGCGATGGACATTGCCCGGGACTTGGGCGCCGACGCCATCGCCGAAGAAGCGCTGGAGATTGCCGACACGACCGAAGAGGGTGTTGAGCTCGAAATCTCAGGTGAGGACCAGAAGCGGGAAACGAAGGAAAAGCGCGGCGACATGCTTGGCCACCGCAAGCTGCGCGTTGAGACGCGTCTGAAGCTGCTGGCCAAGTGGCATCCGAAGAAGTACGGCGATAAGGTGACGCAGGAACACACCGGCGCTGGCGGCGGCCCGATTCAGACCGTCACCGAATTCGTGCTGGCCCCCTTCGTTGCCGAGGAAGACGCGTGAAGCTTCGCATCGAAATGCCCGCGAAGCTGATCCCTGTGTTCCAAGGGGCAGCGGATGTACGCGGTGCATACGGCGGTCGTGGTAGCGCCAAGACGCGATCATTCGCCACGATGCTGGCTGTGGTCGGCATGCGATACGGACAAGCCGGCGTCAGCGGTCTGCTGGTCTGCGGGCGGCAGTACATGAACTCGCTGGCGGATTCATCGCTGGACGAGTGCAAGCGCGCGATTGAGGCGGAGCCAGCGCTGGCGGCTTACTACGACGTGGGCGAGACCTACATCCGCTCGATTGACGGGCGCATTGCGTTCGCGTTCGTCGGCCTCGACAAGTCGATTCAGTCGATCAAGTCGAAGGCGCGCATCCTGGTGCTGTGGGTCGATGAGGCCGAGCCGGTCACGGATGCCGCGTGGCAGATCGTGATGCCGACGCTGCGCGAGGAAGGCGGCGAAGGCAAGGATGCCTGGAACGCCGAACTGTGGGTGACGTGGAACCCGAAGCGCAAGACGGCGCCAGTTGAGGCCCGTTTCCGCAATATCAGCGATCCGCTGATCAAGGTGGTGCAGCTCAACTGGCGCGACAACCTGAAGTTCCCGGCGAGGCTGGAGCGCGAACGGCAGCGCGACATGCGAGATCGGCCGGAGCAGGTCAATCACATCTGGGAAGGCGATTACGTGACCGCGCTGGCTGGTGCGTACTACGCCAAGCACCTCCAGGCGGCGAGGGAAGACGGGCGCATCGGTTTCTATCCCGCCGATCCGCTGATGACCATCCGCCTGATATGCGACATCGGCGGCACGGGCGCCAAGGCAGATGCGTTCGCCATGTGGGCGATGCAGTTCATCGGGCGCGAGATTCGCGTTGTCAACTACTACGAGGCCGTGGGCCAGCCGCTGGACGCGCATCTGGACTGGTGTCGCAAACAGGGCTATTCGCCCGACCGCGCGCAGTTCTGGCTGCCGCACGACGGCACCACGCACGACAAGGTGTACGACGTGTCGTATGAATCGGCGCTGAAGAAGGCCGGCTACACGGTCACGGTCGTGCCGAATCAGGGCCGCGGCGCCGCGATGCAGCGTGTCGAGCGCTCTCGCGTGCTGTTCCCGCAGGTCCGGTTCAACGAAGTCACGACCGAGCCGGGGCGCGCGGCGCTGGGTTGGTATCACGAGAAGCGCGACGAGGAACGCGGCATCGGGCTTGGTCCGGAGCACGACTGGTCGTCGCATGGCTCTGACGCCTTTGGGCTGGGCTGTGTCGTCTGGCAGGAGCCGCAGGAAATGAAACCGCTGTCTTACCCCAAGATGGGAATCGTCTAATGAGCACCACACCGACAGCAGATGCGCAGAAGAAGCGCGCCGACGAGCTGCAGCATCAGTACATGAGCATGTCGCGCATTCAGCTGATGACGCATCTGGCCCAGCTGGAACAGCGCGTGGAACGTCTGGAGCAGGCGCGCAAACCTGGCCCGAAGCCGAAGGACAGCAATGGCTGAGCAAGAGCAGCGCAAGAAGGGGGGCATGACCGAGACCGAGCTTTTGGCTTTGATCGGCCAATACGAGCGCGCCTCGCTCGGCTCCAGCGTCTCCGTTGGCCCATCTGCCGGCGGCAGCATCAAGCCGGCCGGCCAGACCATGAACACGCTGGAAATCGACCGCTACAACGCGCTGAATGCCTATTTCGGCCGCCCGATGGGCAATGAGGTCGAGGACCGCTCACAGATCGTGCTGCCGGAGCTGCGCGATACGGTCGAGTGGATCATGCCGACGCTGATGCGTATGTTCGTGGGCTCGGGCAAGCCGGTGCAGTTCGATCCGGAAGCGCCCGGCGATGAGGATCAGGCCGAGACCGAGACCGAAGTCGTGAACTGGGTGTTCATGAAGCAGAATCCGGGCTTCTTCATCCTGCACGACATGTTCAAGGACGCGCTGCTGTTGCGCAACGGCTACGTCACGTCGTACTGGGCGAAGAAGACCAAGACGGCGGTTGAAACCTACACCGGCCTGGACGAGACGGAAGTGGCGATGCTGCTACAGACCGACGACGAGATCGAGATTCTGGAACAGGCTGAGCGCACCGACCGGATCGAGACGCCTGCCGGCCCGCAGCAGTATCAGTGCTTCGACATCAAGATCCGCCGCAAGTCGGAAAAGGGTCGCGTCTGCGTCGAGTGCGTACCCCCCGAGGAAATGCGCGTGTCACCGCAGGCCCGGAACGGGCTGGACGAATCGCCTTTCACGCAGCACATGCGCACCATGTCGCGCACGGACGCCAAGGAACTGGGCTTCGATGCCAAGAAGGTCGATGCGATTACCATCGCGCGGCCGGCGTGGCTGGACCTGATCTCGCTGGCGCGCAATGAAGTCACCGACGAACTGTCCGAGGAAAACCCGAGCGATCCGGCCAGCCAGCTCATCGACGTGCGCACGAACTATGTCCGCGTCGACTACGACGGCGACGGCTATGCCGAATTCCGGCGTGTGGTGGTGGGTGGCGACAAGATCCTGGAGAACGAGGAAATCGAGGAAAGCTCGTTCTCGTACTGCTCGCCCATCCGCATGCCGCATCGGCATGTGGGCATCAGCTACTACGACCTGCTGAACGATCTGCAGGTCATCAAGACCACGCTGTTTCGCCAGGCGCTCGACAACATCTACATCTCGAACAACCAGCGCACGGCGGTCAACTGGCGCAATGTGAACGTGCAAGACCTGCTGGTGTCGCGCCCCGGCGGCATCGTCCGCGTGGATGGGCCGGTGGCCGACAACATCATGCCGTTCGTGCAGCCGTCGAACCTGATGCAGCAGATCCTGCCGGCCATGGAGTACTGCGACCTGCAGCGCGAGATGCGCACCGGCATCGGCAAGGACACGATGGGCGTCGATGCGGATGCGCTGCAGGACGTGACCAAGGGCGGTCAGCTGGCGGCCATGTCAGCCGCCGCGGCGAAGGTCGAACTGGTTGCGCGCTTGTTGGCCGAGGGCGTACGAGATATCTTCCAGAAGATTCACAATCTGCTACGTCGTCATCAGGACCAAGAGATGACGATCAAGCTGACCAACAAGCAGTGGCTCTCGGCCAATCCCGCCGAGTGGCGCGAACGCTCGGAGCTGGCGGTGAATGTCGGCCTCGGCTCCGGCAACCGCGAGGAAGCGCGCGCCAATGTCGTCATGCTGGGCAACGCACAGAAGGAGCTCACGGCCTTCGGTCTCGTCGGCCCGAAGCAGGCCTATGCCACGTTCCGCCGCGCCGTGCATCTGCTCGGTTTCGAGAACCCGTCCGAATTCGCCATGGACCCGGATTCGGCGGAATACCAGCAAATGCAGGCGCAGAAGGCGCAACAGCCACCCGACCCGCGCATTGCTTCTGCTCAGATCAAGGCGCAGTCCGATCAGCAGATCGCCGGCCTGCGCGTAGAGGCCGAGCGTACGAAGGCGCAGAGTGTACAGACGCAGGCCCAAGCCGAACTGCTGCACGGCGCCCAGCAGGCGCGTATGGATCAGGAGGCGCAGATGGCCCAGATCAATTCGCAGGAGTTCCAGACGATGCTCAAGGTCATCGGTCAGATCGTCGCCTCGCAGCTCAAGCAGAACGCCATGGCCGATGCTGGCCAGATGGTGAATCACGACATGTCGGAGATCCAGCGTGGCGCCTGAAGAAGAAATCATCCGCGGCGGTCAGGCCGCTCAGGTGCTGGATGCACCGATCTTCGTCGAGGCGAAAAAGCGCGTGCTCGAAGGCATCCAGCGCCAGATGGAGGCAGTCCCGATGAGCGATCAGGTGATGCACACGCGCCTGATCATGACGCTGCAGGTCTGGAAGGCGCTGGAGAGTTATCTCGACCAGGTCAAGCAGACCGGCGAAATCGCGGACTTCCAGATCCGCCAGCAGGAAGAACAGCGCAAGCGATTCAAGCTGTTCGGTTGATTCGACCGACTTTCCCACCACAAGGCACCTCCGGGTGCCTTTTTCTTTGAGGCGAGCAAATGAGCGACGTAGCGACCACCCAGACGGGCGCCGCAATGGATACCGAAGGCCAGTTCCAGGGGCTTTGGGATTCGGGCGCATTCGATCCCAACGGCATTCCGCCGAAGGAAGGCAATGAGGGCACTGCGACGCAGACTGCCCAGAGCGCTCAGGAAGGCGCACAGGACGATGGCACGCAGTTGCAGCAGTCGCAGGGTCAAGACGATGGCCGGGGCGCAGAAGGCGCGCAGGAAGGCCAGCAAACCGGTCAGGGCGATGCGCCCGCCTATGAGAGCCTGGATGCGTTGCTCACCTCGCTGAAGGTCGATCCGCAGTCGGTCATGAAGCTGAACGTCACGACCAAGGTCGATGGCGTCGAGACGCAAGTGCCGCTCGAGCAGGTGCTCAAGTCGTACCAGCTGGAGGGGCACGTCAACAACAAGAGCATCGAACTGAGCAATCAGAAGACCCAGTTCGAGTCCGAGCGCAACGACTGGCGCCAGGCCACGCAGCAGGCGCTGCAACAGCATCAGGCGATGGGCAATCTGGCCTTGCAGATGCTGAACCACGACTTCAACCGCATCGACTGGAACACGCTGCGCAACAACAACCCGGCCGAGTTCGCCGCGCTGCAGTCCGAGTTCGGCCAGCGCCAGCAACAGATTCAAGGCTTCCTGCAACAGGTGCAGATGCAATCCCAGCAGGAAGCCCAGCAACAGCAGCAAGCCCAGCAGCAGGCGCTTGCGCAAGAGCAACAGCGTCTGATGGACGCGCGCCAGGAATGGCGTGACCCGCAGGCGTTCGCGAAAGATCGGGAATCCATGGTGAATTACGCCCGCAGTCTTGGGTTCAAGGATGCCGAGCTGAACCAGATATTCGACCACCGCTACATGCTGATTCTGCATGACGCGGCGCGATATCAGGCGCTCCAAGCAGCCAGGCCGCAAGCACTGAAGCAGGTCCGGCAAGCGCCTCCGATGGCGAAACCGGGATCTCGGACGGACACCAATCCCAACGAAGCGCGGCGTCAGGCCGCGATTGATCGGTTCAACCGCAATCCGCGCGACGAAGACGCCCAGGCGGCTGTCTTCTCGATGTTCTCGGATTGATCATCGGAGAAAACAATGTCCGTACCGGCAAATACCTTCCAGGTCTACACGCAGAAGAACATCCGCGAAGACCTGATCAACGCGATCTACAACGTGGATCCGTTCAAGACCCCATTCCTGAACATGGCCAAGAAGGCAGAGGCCAAGCAGACCAACCACGAATGGGATACCGACTCGCTCGCGGCGCAGAACCTGAACAACGCCGCCGTCGAAGGTGACGATCCGACCGCGCAGAACCTCACGCCGACCGCGCGCATGGGCAACTACACGCAGATTTCGACCAAGACGGTCCAGATCTCGGGTACGACCCAGGCTGTGGTGGCGGCCGGCGGCTCGAACAAGATGGGCTATCAGCTCCTGAAGAAGTCCAAGGAACTGAAGCGTGGATTTCGCGCCCTCGCTGCGTAAGTAGCGAGTAAACACCGGGTGAATTGTCTGGAAAGCTAAACGGGATTTGATGCCGCCCGCAAGCCAATCAGCAGCCAAGGCCGAAGGTAACGACGGCAAGGTTCAGAGACTAGGAAATACGGCCCAATAACGTAAAATTGGGTTATGGATTCCCACGAGTGCCCGGCAACCAAGTGTTGTTCTAAATGCAAGAGGCAAACCGTAGCAAGAGCAACAGTTGGTTGGAGATATAGTCCGACACTCCAGCGAAAGCCGGAGAGCTAGGGATAAAGAGCCTTAGCGTAACTGATGGATATGGAAGGCATCCTGACGTACAACAACGCCAAGAATGCCGGCTCTTCGTCGACGGCCCGCATCATGGCCGGGCTGCCGTGCTGGCTGCAGCAGAACACCGTGTTCCAGACTGGCGGCGCGCCCTCCGGCGCCAATCCCGCTCTCGCCGCCAACGGCTGGACGGATGGCTCGCAGACGCGCACCTACAACAGCGCGAAGGTGGCCGTCACGGAAGCGATGGTGAAGTCGGCGCTGCAGAAGTGCTACAACGCGTCCGGCGACTGCCCGGAATACGCGCTCGTGTCGTCGGTCAACAAGCAGAACATCTCAGCGTTCTCCGGTCCCGGCACCCGTTTCATCGAGGTCGAAGACAAGACCTTGCGCACGGTGGTCGACGTCTACGAGTCGGACTTCGGTGACGTGAAGATCGTGCCGGATATCTTCCTGGCGAACTCGGGTGACATCTTCTTCATCAACCCGAGCTACGTGCGCGTCGCGTACCTGCGCCCGTTCCAAACCATTCCGCTCGCCAAGACCGGCGACTCGGACAAGAAGGAACTGCTGGTCGAGTACACGCTGCAGATGGGCAACGAGCACGCCCACGCAGCCATC
>CAZQLF010000130.1:0-7287 GCA_964594035.1 uncultured Rhodospirillaceae bacterium
TGATGGTGGGGCGGACCGAAGTCATCGAAATCATGGAAAAGCTCGAATCGCTCGATCCCAGCACATAGTCGCATGACGACAGCAGAAGCAGATCGGCATAGTCGGCGATCGTCTCCTTGAGGTCGGCCTCGCGCGGCCAGCGCTCCGCCAAAGCGGGATTCTTCGGATAGATGAGGATGCGGCCATCGGCCTGGCGCAGCATCTCCTGCTCTGTCTTGCGGTTGTCCGTGGCGAGATAAACATGCCCGCCCGCAGCGGCAATGGCGCGGGCCTGATGGAAAAATCTCCAGCTCGGCGATTCCAGGATGCTGATATCGCTGTCGGTGCGCCGTATATGCAATCCAACGATGTTGGCAGGCGGAAACCTCGCTTCGCGAAACGCCCGCGCCGTTTCCCGGACCTTCGCGGAAGGCTGTGGCAACCAGGGCAGCAGTTCCTCCATGCCAAAGTAATGCATGTCGTCCATGCCGCCAAAGGAGTGGCAGGTCACGATCGCAATCCGCGGCGCGCCATCCAGGGGAATGCACAGATGCCGCGATCTATGGCGACCGGGCGATGCCACCATGCGCAGATAGGTCTCCGGCACCCCGGCATGCGGCAGGATTTCCATCGCCGGGTCAGGCTCGAAGATTTCTGCGTAATTCGGCCAGTCCCACAGGATGGTGCATGGTACGCCCGTCTTCTCGCCGAACCGCTTGGCCGAGGCCAGCACGCGCATCCGGTTGCCCAGCCCGTTGTATGGCACGACGAGAAGATGTTCGAGTTTCGCCATCGCCCGCTTTTCAGGCACTGAAGGAGAGAGTGCGCTCGCTCACCTCGGCACGGTCCGCGCGGAAGCCAGCGCCGAGGTTTTTGGATCGAGGGAAAGCCTTGCCGTCATATGCGCTTCCTGAAACAGGCGCCCCGGCTTTCAGCCTTGTCAGGATCGAAAAAGCGCCGGCTCGCTCGGAGGCGACTCTATTCCTTGGTCCAGGTGCCGCCACTGGCATTGCGCAGCCGCTCGGCGAAGCGCTGATACATCACAGCACGCAGCTTCTGGCGGTCGCCCTTGCGCTGGTCGGGGGCCTGCTCGGCCTTGAGGCGAGCACGGATGGCGCGGATGGCAAATGAACGGGCGAGCGGTTTGGTAGGAGCCATAGCCGAAGTGTAACAATTGATTCGCAAAACTCAACCGGCCAAGCCGCACTGCCCTCAGGCCTTTTTGTGGCCTGCGATTGAGTTGCACCCAATCGGCAAAAGCGCCCATGAATTTGCTGAAGAAATCGCGAGTCGCCTGCACTTTGAGCTCGCCCGCTTCGTCGAACAATGTCCCCGCCTGCGCGATATGGGATTCCGGCATCTGCATGGTGGGCGTGTTCAAGAAGATCAGCGAACTGCGCAGCGCGATGTTCGCGGGCATGCCGCCCAGCGCAAATGGCGTGATGCTGACAACGCCCGCAGGCTTGCCGTTGTAGACGCTCTGGCCGGAGGTACGCGAGCCCACATCACTGGCGTTCTTGAGCCCACCGGAATCGATCTGTTGTATTCCGGCGTCACGAACTGCACGGCGTGAAGGAGTCCTTGCGCAAGCTGCCGATCAGCACGGCCTCCCTCATCTGCTTCGCCATCTTGTTCTCTTTCGAGCACCCCATACCCAGACATTGCTTCCGAGTCGGGGTCTAGGGCTTGGGGATCGATCGGCCTTTGTTCCGTCGGTCCCAATCAGCGCAAACAAAGGGCGAACGCTTCGCCTGCCGCCGCTGCTCAGCGTCATGCCTTGAACACGCGGGGCAGGCCGATCGTCGCGGCGGTTATCCAGCAACGCAGACCCGTCGCGTGGCGGAGGATGGGCATTTTTCGGTCAGATTAAATCTTGGCAAGGTCAAGCCCGACACGAACATTTCCCGCGATTGCTCCCTATACCTATGTGTGCAGCGGCCTCGAGTCGCGACTATCTCAATCAAAGGAGCTTCCCATGCGTCTCTCGTTCATCCTGCCTGTGGCCCTGCTGGGCCTCGTCACGGCGGCACCGCTGGCCTCGGCCGACATGCTGTCCGTGCCTTCTCCGACGCTGCCATCCGCCTTCCAGAGCGTGGCCGACAAGCAAATGGAAACGGCGGTGAATGACGTCCATCTGCGCGCCAAGCCGTCGACCAGTTCCACGCGCCTTGCCACCCTCAAGGTCGGCACCAAGGTGGATGTCCTGCAGATGGTGGACAACAACACCTGGGCCCAGGTGAAGTACGGTTCGAAGACCGGCTATATCCGCGCCGATCTTCTGAAGTAGGGGATTTCCTTGCCGACAAGCCGCGGCCTTCGGGCCGCGGTTTTTTTACGAGAGCGAAATGATTCAACGTGAGGCGATCAGACGCTATGCGAACGCGTCCGTATACGCGAACAACGCCGGCGCGCCGCCGGTATGGATGAACACGACGGTTTCATCCGCCGAGAACCGCTTCTTGCGAATCATATCGATCAGCCCCGCCATGGCTTTGCCGGAATAGACGGGATCGACAAGGATTCCTTCCAGGGTCGCGAGCAGGCGGATCGCCTCGGTGGTGCCGGCATTGGGCAGCCCATAGCCGGGTGCCGCGTAATCGCTCACCAGATCGAAGCTGCCAGCGGGTGGTGCTGCGAGATCGAGCTTGCGGCAGCAATCGCCGGCGATGATGGACAGCTGCCCGCGCAGCTCGTCCGACTTGCCGTCGACATCGATTCCGATCACCGGCGGGGCGATCATGGCAAGCGACGCACCGGCGGAAAGACCTGCCTGCGTCCCGCCGGAACTGCTCGCCACCACGATGTGGTCGATCGAGAGGCGCTGCGCCGTTGCCTGATCGCGCAGCTCCAGCATCAGCGCGGCATAGCCAAGGGCACCCACGCCGTTGGAACCACCCACCGGAATGAAATAGGGCGTCTCGCCCTTGGCAGAAAGCTCGGCCATCAGGCTTTCCGCCTTCTGAAGCCGCGTCTCATTGGGACCGCAGATATGCACGGTCGCGCCCAACAGTTTGTCGAGGAACAGATTGCCGTTGGATTGATAGATCGTTGTGTTTATCGGCACGTTGTGCGCCAGCACCAGATGACAGGCAAGCCCCGCCTTCGCCGCGGCAGCTGCGGTCTGGCGCACGTGGTTGGATTGCAGCCCGCCGGCGGTGATCACGGCGGTGGCGCGCTGGCCAATCGCCTCACCCAGCAGGAATTCCAGCTTGCGCGATTTGTTGCCGCCGAAGGCAAGCCCGGTGCAGTCGTCACGCTTGATGTAGAGCCGCGGGCCGCCAAGATGCTGCTGCAGGCGGGCAAGCGGCTCCAGCGCCGTGGGTGCGTGGATCAGCGGAAATCGGGGAAATTCCTCTAGACGCATGGTACTCCCTTTTAGGAAACCGTCAGTTCTTCCAGCAGCATCATGCCGAGGATGATGGCGATCGGCAGCGCGCAGGCAATTGCCGGTTTGCCGGCCGGCCGGTTCTTGACCAGCGCCACAATCAACAGCACGAGATTGACGAGGAAGAACAGCGCCGTGCCGATTCCCCCGAGCATGAGCGCCGCGGCAACGCCGCCGCCACGATCGGGGCCGCCGGGCCCGCTCGCCTCCAGCGATATTCCGAAGGGAATCAGCAGGACGACAAAGGCAAGATAGGCCCAGTTGCGCCAGCCGAAACGCCGCCACCAGGAGGCCTGCGGCCGTGCCGCGGCCTGTCCCATGCTGTCGCTCCCCATGTTGTCGCTCATGGGGGCAAGCTTACAGCAGAGTCAGCTTTTGCGCTTTTCCGCTTCGGCGCGCAGCCGGTTCTCCTGATCGCGCAGCTCCGGCGTGAAAGCCTCGCCGAAATCCTCCGCCTCGAACACCTGGCGGATCTCGATTTCGTCGCCGGGGCCGAACGGCGCGCGCTTCATCCAGGAAATCACCTCGTCGCGCGACTTGGCCTGAAGTAGCCAGAACCCGGCGACCAGCTCCTTGGTCTCGGTAAAGGGTCCGTCGATCACCTGGGGCGCCTTGCCGGTGAAGCGAATCCGCGTGCCCTTGGAGGTTGGCTGCAAGCCTTCGCCTGCCTGCATCATGCCTGCCTTCACCAGCTCTTCATTGAACTTGCCCATGGCCGTCAGCATCTCGGTGCTGGGCATGACGCCGGCTTCGCTATCCTTGTTCGCCTTGACGATCACCATGAAACGCATCGCTACCTCCGGTGGTTGGAATACCTGTTCGCCTGAAAGACGAACGGCGGACGCTCATTCCGACATCGCTTCGCTGGCGAATGTCATGCCCGGCGTAGCGCGGTCCTGGCAAGGGGTTCGGCGTTTTCCAGGGCCTGCAGAAAGGCTTCACGCCAGGTGTCGACGGTGTTGACCGAGATCACCGCCATCAGCGCCCGCCAGCGGGCGATGCGCTGTTCGCTCGGCATGATCAGCGCATGGTGCAAGGCGCGGGCCACTTCCTCGATGTCGAAGGGGTTGACGATAAGGGCGTCGCGCAACTCGCGGGCGGCGCCCGCAAAGCGCGAGAGAATCAGCACGCCAGGATCGGCCGGGTCCTGGGCTGCGACATACTCCTTGGCCACCAGGTTCATGCCGTCGCGGGTCGGCGTGATCAGGCCAACGCGGCCGAGGCGCAGATACCCGGCGAGCACGCGCCGGCTGAAGGAGCGGTTGAGATAGCGCACCGGTGTCCAGTCCGCTTCCGCGAACCGGCCGTTGATCCGCCCGGCGAGCCCTTCGATCTCGCGCCGAAGCGTGCGGTACTGCGCCACGTCGCCGCGCGAGACAGGTGCGATCTGCAGCAGGGTCGCGCGCGAACGATGCTGCGGCCACTCGCTCAGCAGGTGCTGGAAGGCTTCCAGCCGATGGCCGAGCCCCTTGCTGTAATCCAGGCGATCGACGCCGATGACGAGGTCGCGGCTGATCAGGCTTTCGCGCAGACGCTGGGCCTCCGGCCGGCCCGCGCCTTCCTCGGCAAGGCGGCTGAAACGCTGCGTGTCGATGCCGACGGGAAAGGCGGCCACCCGGCTCGATTGGCCGAGTGCTGCCACCAGCCCGTGGCCACCAAGCCGGCCCTTTACTTCCTCGGCGATGTAGCGGGCAAACGAGCGCACATCATCCGCCGTCTGCACGCCGATCAGATCGTAGCAGAGCAGATCGGCCATCAGCGACTTGTGCACTGGCAGGGTGACCAGAAGCTCCGGCGGCGGAAAGGGTATGTGCAGGAAGAAGCCGACGCGGTTTCGCACATTGCGCCGGCGCAGTTCGGCAGCCAGCGGCATGAAGTGATAGTCGTGCACCCAGATGATGTCGTCGGGCCGCAGCAGCGCCACCAGCCGCTCGGCAAAGGCGGCATTGACCTTGGAGTAGCCCTCGAACGCTATCCGTGTGTAGTTCGACAGGCCGGGTCGCAGGTGAAACAGCGGCCAGATCACGCCATTGGCAAAGCCGCCATAGAAATCGCGGTAGTCTTTGGCATTGAGCGGGAATGTTGCGTATTGCACCCGATTGTTGCGAGGGTCGCCCTCCACTTCCACCGGGCCGCTTTCGCTGTCGATCGTTTCGCCGCTCCAGCCGAACCACAAGCCGCCGCGCCGGGCGAGCGCATCGTGCAGCGCTACGGCCATCCCGCCGGCGCGTGCTGTCTCACCCGGCAGCGCCACGCGATTCGATACGATTACCAGCCGCGCCAAAACGCTTCCTCCCAGCTTTTGGACAGCCGCATGGCGCAGAGGACGAGCCCCACCAGCGAATAGGTCTGCGGGTAGTTTCCCCACAATTCCCCGCTGACCGGATCGAGATCCTCAGACAGCAATCCCAGATGGTTGCGCCGGGCCAGCACGCTCTCGAACAGCCTGCGGGCTTCTTCGCGCCGGCCGGAGGCAGCGAGAGCATCGATGTACCAGAAGGTGCAGATGATGAACGACGTGCGCGGCATGCCGAAATCGTCGGGCGTCGCATAGCGGAACAGGTGGCCGTCCTCGTGGCGCAACTCCTTGGTGATGCGCTTCAAAGTGGCGATGAAACGCGGATCGTCGGGCGACACCAGTCCCAGCTCCTGCAGCAGCAGCAGACTTGCATCCACATCCCTGCCGCCCGGAACGGCGACGAAGGATTTCGTCTCTTCGTTCCAGGCATCTTTCAGCAGGCGCTCGCGGATCGCATCGGCCTCGCCATGCCAGTAACGGGCGCGTTCTTCCTGGCCCAGCGCCAGGGCGATCTTGGCCAGGCGGTCGCAGCCGGCCCAGCACAGCGCTACCGAATGCGTATGGACGTCGAGCCTGGTGCGGAATTCCCACATGCCGGCATCGGGTTCGAAGGCCTTCTGCACCGCCTTGGCGCCCAGCTTTTCCAGCCGCATGAAGAGGTCGAGATCGCCCTGCTTCGGCAGCCGGCGATCGAAGAACATCTGGACCGCGGCGAGGATGACGCTGCCATAACTGTCATTCTGGGTCTGGCGTTGGGCGAGATTGCCGATCCGGACCGGGCCCATGCCGCGATAGCCGGCGAGTGTGGGGTCTTCAACCTCATCCAGCGCCGTGCCTGGAAGAATGCCATAGACCGGCTTGAGTTCATTGTCGGGAGCGCCCGCGGCGATCGTGGTGATGTAGCCGAGGAAATCCTCCATGGTCCGCGTGGCGCCCAGGCGGTTCAGCGTCTGGACCACGTGATAGCCATCGCGCAACCAGCAGGCGCGATAGTCCCAGTTGCGCCTCGTCCCGGCCGCTTCCGGAATCGAGGTGGTGAGGGCGGCGACGATGGCGCCGGTATCCTCGAAGCTGCAGAGCTTGAGGGTGATGGCCGCGCGAATCACGGCCTCCTGCCATTCGAAAGGTACCGAGAGGTAGCGGCTCCATTCGATCCAGTAGTCGAAGCTGCGCTCGTGGAAATCGCGCACGCTGTGCGCAATCGAAGCGGCCAGCGTCTCATCGGGCCCGAGGATGATGTTCACCGGGCCGATCAGCGCAAACGCCGATTCGGATTCGAGATAGGAGAGCGGGGCATCGGTGGTCAGCCGCATCACATGGCCCGCACTCACATAGCGGATGTGATTGCTGCCATAGGTGCGCTGCGGCCGCTGGCTGCCATAATGCGCCAGCGGCCGGAAGCGTAGGCGAATCATGGGCAGTCCCGCGATGGGCTCGACGCGCCGCACGATCATCGAAGGCCGGTAGATGCGGTCGAATTGCTTGAATCGCGGGCAAAAATCGGTGATCCGGATGGACCCACCCCTTGCCTCGGAGCAAACGGGTGTACGGACCGCCGCGTTTGCACGGTGAGGCGCGCGTTGTCCGCCCAGCCAAGGAGGAACCACGATGATCCCGGCCTGGC
>CAZQLF010000131.1:0-7284 GCA_964594035.1 uncultured Rhodospirillaceae bacterium
CCTCATCATCCAGCGCAATCTCGGCAAGACCCCGGCGCATTGACGTCTTCTTAGATGTCACGCCCGGAAGGGCCTCTTGGCCGAGCCCCGACCTTTTACTCTACCGTCATGCTCGGGCTTGACCCGAGCATCCACGACTTAGCAGCGAAACAAGGATAGACGTGGATATCCGGGCTCCGGCCCCCAGGGCTCGGCCACGGGGACCGGCCCCGGGCATGACGACTGAGAGAGTTGGGCCACCCCTTGACTTGCCTTTTGTTCGCGCCGACTTAGGGTGCAGCCATGTCTCCCCCCATTGCGCCAGCCCAGCCGGCAAGCCAAAGCAAGAAGACCTATTCGCAGTGGACCGCGTTTGCCACGTTGCTGCCTCATCTCTGGCCGAAGGGCCAGTTCGAGATGCGCGCGCGCGTGGTGTTGGCCCTGCTCTGCCTGGCGGCCGCCAAGTTCTGCAACATCTTCGTGCCGATGCTCTTCAGGCGGCTGGTGGACGGGCTCACCCACAAGCCTGATCTGGTGCTGGCACTGCCCCTTGGCCTGCTGCTCGCCTACGGCATCGCACGCGTACTGACGCAATCCTTCAGCGAGCTGCGCGATGCCGTTTTCGCCCGCGTGGCTCAGCGCGCGATCCGCAAGGTGGCGCTCGACACATTTCGCCACCTGCACAATCTCAGCATGCGCTTTCACCTGGATCGGCAGACCGGCGGCCTGTCGCGGGTCGTCGAGCGCGGCGCCAAGGGCATCGAGTTCCTGCTGTTCTTCGTGCTGTTCAACATCCTGCCGACGATCCTGGAGATCGGCCTCGTCTGCGGCATCCTGTGGTGGCTCTACGACTGGCGCTATGCCGCCGTCACCTTCGTCACCATCGGCGGCTATGTCTGGTTCACCTTCGCGCTCACCGAATGGCGCATCAAGCATCGCCGGCGGATGAACGAGGCGGACCAGGAAGCCAACACAAAGGCCATCGACAGCCTGCTGAACTACGAGACCGTCAAATATTTCGGCAATGAGGAGCATGAGGCGCGCCGTTATGACGTGGCGCTCCAGGTCTATGAGCGCGAGGCAGTGCGCACGCGCGTCAGCCTCGCCTTCCTCAATATCGGCCAGAACGCCATCATTGCCGTGGGCGTCACCCTGCTGATGGGGATGGCGGCTCTGTCCGTGGTCCAGGGGAAGGCGACGGTCGGCGATTTCGTCCTGGTGAACGCCTACCTGATCCAGCTTTACCTGCCGCTGAATTTCCTCGGCACCGTCTATCGTGAAATCCGCCAGGCGCTGATCGACATGGAGGCGATGTTCGCTCTCCTCGGCGTGGATATTGAAGTGGCGGACAGGCCGGGCGCACCGCTGCTGAGAGTGGCGGGCGGGCGCATCGAGTTCCGCAATGTTGCCTTCGGTTACGATGAGCGCCGGCCGATCCTGAAGGATGTCAGCTTCACCGTGGAGCCGGGCCGTACGCTTGCCATCGTCGGGCCCAGCGGTGCGGGCAAATCCACCATCTCGCGCCTGCTGTTCCGCTTCTACGATCTGACCGGAGGATCGATCCTGATCGACGGCCAGGACATCGCCGATGTGCAGCAGTCGTCCTTGCGCGCGGCCATCGGCGTGGTGCCCCAGGACACCGTGCTGTTCAACGACACGCTGAAGTACAACATCGCTTACGGCCGGCCGGGCGCAAGCGAGGAAGAAATCTTCGAGGCGGCACGGCTGGCACGGCTGCAGGAGCTGGTGTCACGCTTGCCCGACGGCTATGCCACGAAGGTCGGCGAGCGCGGCCTGAAGCTTTCCGGCGGCGAGAAGCAGCGCGTGGCGATTGCCCGCGCCCTGCTGAAGCAGCCGGCGATCATGCTGTTCGACGAGGCAACGTCGGCCCTGGACAGCCACACAGAGAAGGAAATCCAGAAGAGCCTGAGCGAGGTCTCCGCCGACTGCACGACGTTGATGATCGCCCACCGCCTTTCGACTGTCATCGACGCAGACGAAATCATCGTGCTGGAAGAAGGCCGCGTGGTCGAGCGCGGCCGGCACACGGAATTGATCGCCAGGAACGGCGTCTATGCCGCCATGTGGGCGCGCCAGCAGAAGGCCGCAGCCGATGAGGCCGCGCGGCAGCAGCAGATGGCGGCCGCCCAGTGAACAAGGCAGCGTCAACGAAACCGGCGGATTTGGCCGCAGCACTTGCCGGCGGCGACCGTCGTGCGTTGGCCCAGGCCATCACGCTGGTTGAATCGACGCGATCCGGCGACCGGCCGGCCGCCGATGCGTTGCTGGAGAAAGTGCTGCCGCGCACCGGGAAATCGATCCGCATCGGCATCTCCGGCGCACCGGGCGTGGGCAAATCCACCTTTATCCAAACCTTCGGCCTGCATGTGCTGGGCCAGGGCCATCGCCTTGCGGTTCTCGCTGTCGATCCTTCCTCGCGCATCGGTGGCGGTTCGATCCTCGGCGACAAGACGCGCATGGCGGAGCTTGCCACCGACCAGCGCGCCTTCATCCGCCCCTCGCCTGCCGGTATCACCCTGGGCGGTGTCGCACGGCGCAGCCGCGAGGCGTTGCTGCTCTGCGAAGCGGCCGGCCATGACGTGGTCCTGGTGGAGACGGTCGGCGTGGGCCAGTCGGAGACGGCGGTGGCCGACATGACCGACATGTTCCTGCTGCTGTTGCAGCCGGGTGGCGGCGACGAGCTGCAGGGCATCAAGCGCGGCATCGTCGAACTCGCCGACCTCATCCTCGTCAACAAGGACGATGGCGCGATGGCAGACGCGGCCGTGCGTACCGCCGCCGACTATCAGCACGCCCTGCACCTGCTTCGCCCGGCCACGGCCGGGTGGGAGCCGCGGGTGCTGCGCTGCTCGGCGCTCACGGGTACTGGCATCGGCGAGGTGTGGAAGACGGTCGAAGCCTTCCGTAAGGCTGTCGGCACGAAGGCAATCGCCGAGCGGCGGGGACGCCAAGCCCGCGCCTGGTTGCGGTCGGAACTGGCCGATAGCCTGATGGACGCTTTGGCCCGCCGGGACGATCTGGCCAAGCGGCTGCCCGAGCTGGAGGCCAAGGTTGCGGCCGGCCTTGCCACGCCGGGGGCGGCAGCCCGGACGCTGCTGGAGAGCTTCCTGGCCGCCAAAACCCGGAATTCCTGAGCCCGTTGAAGGACTTGGGGCCGCTTGTTTCCGCTTGACGGCCCGGCGAGGCTCCACTAAAAACCCCGCCTGCTCGGGCGGCACAACTTGGCCGCCTGTTTCGATTTTATCGGAGATAACCATGGCTCGGCGCTGCAACGTCACCGGCAAGGGTGTGCTGACAGGAAACAACGTCAGCCATGCCAACAACAAGACCCGCCGCCGCTTCCTGCCCAACCTGCAGGACACGACGATGCTGTCGGATGCGCTCGGCCATCTGGTGCGTCTGCGCCTCTCGGTGAACGCGATCCGCACCATCGAGCACAATGGTGGTCTCGATGCCTATCTGCTCGCCACGGCGGACAAGAAGCTGCCGGACGAGGCGATCCGCCTGAAGCGCCGCATCGCCAAGGCCACCGCAAAGGCCGAAGCCAAGGCGGCGTAATTCGACGGGCGGCGTCGGCCGCCTTCGTACTCCATTGAGACCTAAGAATCCCTTGGACCGGATCCAAGGGAGCGGACCAATATTGGATCAGGAAACTCTCACGGGAGGAGATCATGATCGAATTGGACCGGGCTGAACTCGCGCAAGCCAGCACCGCGCGCCTCGCCGCCATCCTTGCCGATCCGAAACTGACTGCCGCCACTGCGGCCCAACTCGAGACCGTCAGCATCACGACGAAGGGCGGCAGGAAAACCTCGGCCGCCCTGGCGCGGCCCGGGCACAAGGCGCCGGCAGTACTTCTGATTCACGAGTGGTGGGGCTTGAACGACCAGATCAAATCCGTCGCGGCCGAGCTCGGCGAGCAGGGTTATCTGGCGCTCGCCTGCGATCTCTACAAAGGCCAGGTGACCACAGATGCCGGCAAGGCCGGCGCGCTGATGGAAGCTGTCAATGCCGGCGAGGCGACCGACATCATGACCTCCTGGATCGAGTGGTTGCGCAAGAGCCCGGATTGCAACGGCAGGATCGCGACCATGGGCTGGTGCATGGGCGGCGGCATGTCACTGATGGCCTCCATGGCGGCACCGGTCGATGCCACGATCATCTATTACGGCAATGTCGCCCAGCCCGCCGACAAGCTCGCCAGGCTCAAGGGCCCGGTGCAGGGCCATTTCGCCGAGAAGGATGGCTGGATCGATCACGCGATGGTCGACCCCTTCGCTGCCAGCCTGAAGAAGCTCGGCAAGAAGGCGGATCTTTACTGGTATGACGCCGACCACGCTTTCGCCAATCCAACGGGACACAACTTCGTCAAGAAGGACGCGGCTCTGGCCTGGAGCCGGACGCTGGGGTTCTTGAAGGCGAGTTTGTAGGACACCCTCACCTTCCCATTGCTTCGCAATGGGCCCCTTCCTCTCCCGCCAAAGCGGGCGAGGGAAAACGAGCGGCGCCCTCCTTCTCCCTCTCCCGCGCTTCGTAGCGGGAGAGGGTCGGGGTGAGGGTGGTCTAAGCCGCGGGCAACCTGAAATACGGCACCGGTTGATCGAAGCCCTTGAAGGTGGCGCGTTCCTCGCGCAGCGCCCTGCCGGCGAGCAGCGCCTTCACCTCCGGCTCCGCCAGCAGCGCATCGGAAAGCACGACGTCGCCGCCTTCGCTGCGCCCCTGCAAACGAGCCGCCATGTTCACCGTGCCGCCGAAATAATCGAGGCGCTCGTTCAATGTGACAGCAATGCACGGCCCCTTATGCAGGCCGAGCTTGATGGCGATGTCCATCTGGCCCTCGTGACCGGCATTGAAATGCGCCACGCGATCCTGGATCGCCAGCGCCGCCTTCACCGCATCCACGGGATCGGCGAAGGCGGCCATCACCGCATCGCCGATGGTCTTGATGATGGCGCCGCTATGGATGCGCACCTGCTCCGCCAGGAACGCGAAATGATCGCGCACCAGATGATAGGCCGCGGCATCACCAATCTTCTCATAGAGCGCGGTTGAGCCTTTGAGGTCGGTGAACATCAGCGTCACCTGGCCGATGCTCACCTCATCGCCCGGCCGCAGCACATCACCGCTGAAGAGATCGCGGAAGGCCTGGAGCGCGGTCACGCGATCGGCCGTCAGGCAATCGCGCACCCAGCTGCGGTCCTCGATGATGAAGACGCGGTCATGCCTGGAGCGGTTGATGAGCGCGATCTGCCCGGCTTGCGCCGGTGCACCGGCTGTCACTTTGTCATCTCCAACGATGACCTCGGGAAAGCCGCCGCCCTTAAATTCGATATCGCATTCCGGCCCCGCCTCCAGCGTGCGCAGGCGATAGGGACCGGGCGGCAGAGCTGCAGCGATGCTGCGGCTCTTGCCCGCATCGACCTGGATCTGAGCCTTGATGTGCGGGGTCGACATGGGGCCGAAGAGGCAATATTCGCCGCTCTCCAGCTTGCGCAGCGCCGGTGCGGGCCGGAAGCCCGCCTCGACATTCTTGGAGAAGTCGGAATCGTAATCGATGTTGCAGCTGGGGCAATGTGCCGTCTCCGGCAACCGGTCCAGCGAACCGGACCAGGCCTTTGCCACGCGGCAGCGCGGGCAGAGCACATCCCAGCGCAGCTCGAGCAAGCCCGATTTCACCGATTGCAGGCAGGCTTCGATCACCGGCAGCGGCTTGTTCTTCCATTGGCGGGCGAGCGCCAGCGGCCGGATATGCCAGAGATCGACCTCCTGGGCCTTCAGCACCAGATCGGCGAGACGCCGCGCCAGGCCGTGGCCGTTGGGCGTTGCCTCGACAGCCGCGACAAGCCGGTCAGCCCGGCCCCGCACTTCCGGTGAAACGGTGGGCGCCTCGAACTCGAATGGCGTCTCGCGCGCTCCGCCAGCGAATTCCGCTGCCTCCTTCACCAGCTTGGAGTAGCTGCGCTCGGCCGCGGGAAAGAACCCCGTGGCCAGAATCAACCGGCCGAACCAGTTCGCCGCCGAGGCTTCGACCTTGTAGTCGACCCGGCAGCCCTTGCCCTCCGGTGTCAGTGTCAGAGTGGCGCAGAGATGGGCCAACGGGCCCTTGGTGAAATAGCGGCAGTGCTCGAACCATTGATCCGCCACCCAGTTGACCGGCTTCTCCCGCCATTCCAGCTTGACCGGGCCCTTTCGGGCGCGCGCGATGTAGAGGACGGAGCCGTCGGGCTGCGGTGTTTCCTCGATCTGCTGACGCGGCAGTTTGGACGCCTCATTGACCCGTGCCGTATCGCTCAGCACCGACCAGATATCGGATACTGGTGTGTCGAGATGCCAGACCCAGCTGCGGGTTATTGGCTTGCCCATGGCGTTCCCTTGCCCCCGGCCCATGGTAGAGCCTCGAGGCCTACCAGCGGAATACGGGCACTGCGGCGACAGGGATCACCTTCTGACGCTCGATCACGGCATTGAGATCGCCGTCGGCGACATCTTCCTGGTGGATGCCACCCAGCACCCAGAGCCCGTCGATACCGGCGGCATTGGCCCCGGCGATATCGGTGCGCAGCGAATCGCCCACCGCCAGGATTCGGCTGCGATCCGTCACCTTCAGCAGCTCGAAACAATCGCGATAGATCGGCGCATGGGGTTTGCCGAAGTAATGCACCGTGCCGCCCAGCTCCTCGTAATACTGCGCGATCGAGCCGGCGCAGATCTCCATCTTGCCGCGATGGAGCACGACCAGATCGGGATTGGCGCAGACCATGGGCAGATGCCGCGATGCGGCCTCCCGCAGCGCATCCTCGAAATCCTCGACCCGGTCATTGGCGCTCTCGACGCCGGTATTCAGGATGAAATCCGCCTCGGCGACGTTGCCGGTCACTTCGTAACCAAGCCCCTCCAGCATGCTGGCATCGCGCTCGGCCATGATGGCGTAGAGCCGCTTTCCGCTCGGCCCGCCCTGCTTCAGCCAACGCCAGGTGGCCTCGCCCGAAGACAGCAGCTCATCATAGAGATGGCGGGATATGCCGATCTCCTCGATGCGCTTGATGACCGCTGCCGCCCGCCGCGGCGCATTGGAGAGGATGACGATGTGCTTGCCCATCTCGCGCAGCCGGTGCAGTGCATCAACGGAGCCCGGCAAGGGATGCGCGCCATCATGCAGCACACCCCAGAGATCGAGGATGTAACCATCATAGCGGGGCGCCAGCGGCGCGATGCCGGAGAGACGCTGAACGCTCAAGGCCTGCCCCGGTGATCGGCACCCACGGCCTGGGCGATGCTGGTAAA
>CAZQLF010000132.1:0-7261 GCA_964594035.1 uncultured Rhodospirillaceae bacterium
GGTCGGGCCCCTGCCTCTCCCGGGGTCAGTTCCGGCGGTCCGTTGTCGAAGGCCTGGGGCGGGAAGTGGCCCGGACCTGCGGCGCGATAGCCTGGCAGTTGGCCAAGTGCCGCCAGCGCCGCTGTCATGATCGCACGGCCGCCATGCAGGTGAAACTCCGCCATGTCTTCGCCGGTCTCGCTCTTAGGGCCGGGAAACCAGAGAAGCAGCGCATCGTCGATTCGCTCGCCCGCATGGGTGATTCGCCGCAGTGCCGCCATGCGCGGTTTCGGCACATCACGCCCCGTCAGATGACGAATGGCCTCCGCCGCCGATGGTCCCGATACGCGCAGCACGGCGATCGCGCTTTTGCCCGGCGCGGTGGAGAACGCATAGATCGTTGGCTTGCGCGCCGTCGTGCTCACCGCGCCAGTGGCAGCTTGGCCGGCACCTTGTCGTCGGGCTTCAGCATCAGCCGTTCGACGCGCCCGCCGCCGATGAGATGCGTCTGCAAGATCTCGTCGACATCCTCGCGCGTCTCGACGTGATACCAGACGCCCTCCGGATAGATCACCACCGTGGGCCCGAGCTCGCAGCGATCGAGACAGCCCGACGTATTCACGCGCACGCGCGAAAGGCCGAATTCCTTGGCGCGGGCCTTCATGTAATCGCGCAGTTTCTCGGAGCCCTTGGCCTTGCAGCAGCCGCGCGGATGGCCCGCCGGCCGCTCATTGGTGCAGCAGAAAACATGGGCCTCGTAAAAGGGCGCCGGATCGCTTGCTCTTGCGCGATCGCTCGAAACGCCCTTGGGCCGCGACAGATCGTTCATTCGTCTTCCTTCGCTATTTCTTCTTCGTATCGCCGAAGCCGGCCCACATCGTCCCGCCCGGCATCCAGGCCTTCATCATCGCCTCAGGATCCATGCTCGTCATGGCAGCGCGCATCTGGTCCTGCATTTTCGACACCATCTCTTTCTGTAATGGCCCCAGGTCCGGCAGCCCGAAGAAGGCCCGCGCCTCTTCCGGCGTGCAGTCGATATCGATCTTCACCTTCATATGGTGCTCCTTCTTCGCAAATCGCGAGAAAACCTGCGGCCGAGTTTAGGATTGAGTCATCGGCCCGCGCCAGCTTCTATGCAGCCGAAAGGAATCCAATGAGCGAGCGAAACCGCCTGGGCGAGGAAACAAGCCCCTATCTGCTGCAGCACAAGGATAACCCGGTGCATTGGCGCGCCTGGGGGCCGGAAGCCTTGGCCGAAGCGAAGCAAAACAACAAACCGATCCTGCTCTCGGTGGGCTACGCCGCCTGCCATTGGTGCCACGTGATGGCCCATGAAAGCTTCGAAAACACGGCGACTGCCGCGCTGATGAACGAGCTGTTCGTCAACATCAAGGTCGATCGCGAAGAGCGCCCCGATCTGGACGCGATCTATCAATCTGCGCTTGCCCTGCTGGGCCAGCAGGGCGGCTGGCCGCTGACCATGTTCCTGACGCCCGAGGCGAAGCCGTTCTGGGGCGGCACGTATTTTCCGCCGGAGGAGCGCTGGGGCCGGCCGGGATTTCCGCAGGTGCTGAAGGGAATATCCGACGCCTATCGCAACGATCCCGCGAAGGTCGGCGAGAACGTGACGGCACTGGGCGACGCGCTGGCGAAACTCGCACAGCCGAAATCCGGCGCGCCCGCCAGTCCGGAAATTCTCAATCGCGTCGCCGATCGCCTGCTGCAAGAGGTCGACATGCAGCATGGCGGCATCGGCGGCGCGCCCAAATTTCCGCAGATGCCGATCTTCGAATTGCTCTGGCGCGCGGGCAAGCGCAGCGGCGAGCGGCGCTACTTCGATGCGGTGCATCTGACTCTGCTGCGCATGAGCCAGGGCGGCATCTATGACCATCTTGGCGGTGGCTTTGCGCGTTACGCCACCGATGCCGAATGGCTGGTGCCGCATTTCGAGAAGATGCTCTACGACAATGCCGCGTTGCTCGAGATGATGGCCCATGGCTGGCAGGAAACAACGGCCCCGCTCTACGAGCGACGCATCCGCGAGAGTGTCGGCTGGTTGTTGCGCGAGATGCGCGCTGCCTCTGCCGCCGGCGGCGGCCGCGCCTTCGCCAGTGCACTCGATGCGGATAGCGAAGGCGAAGAAGGCAGGTTCTATGTCTGGAGCGAAGCTGAAATCGATGCTGCGCTCGGCCATGACTCCGCCGCTTTCAAGCAACACTACGACGTGACACCGGCCGGCAATTGGGAAGGCCACACCATCCTGAACCGCAGCGCCGATCCGGAATTCGGCGATGCCACGACGGAAGAAGCGCTGGCCGCCTATCGCGCGATTCTCCTCAAGCAGCGCGACACGCGTGTGCGGCCCGGATGGGACGACAAGGTCCTGGCCGACTGGAACGGGCTGATGATCGCAGCACTTGCCCGCGTTGCCGACATTTTCGGCGAACAGGAGTGGCTGCAGGCGGCCAGCGAGGCCTTTTCTTTCGTGCGCGACCACATGAGCACGGGCGGGCGGCTGCAGCATAGCTGGCGCGCGGGGCGTGCCCGTCATCCCGCGAGCCTCGACGACTACGCGAATATGGCTCGCGCGGCCCTGATCCTGGCCGGAATCACCAGCGACAAGACCTACATCGCCCAGGCGGAAGCCTGGGTTGGCGTGCTCGATCGCCACTACTGGGACAGGGCCGGCGGCGGGTACTTCTTCGCGGCCGACGACACGGCCGATGTGATCCTGCGAAACAAGAGCGCGATCGATCACGCAACCCCCAACGGCAATGCAGTGATGGTCGAGGTCCTTGCCAGGCTTTTCTATCTCACCGGCAAGAGCAGCTATCGCGACCGGGCCGATGCGCTGATGGGTGCCTTCGCCGGCGAGATTCAGCGCAATTTCTTTCCCCTGGCGAGTTTCCTCAATGCCAGCGAATTCGCCCAGAACGCGCTCCAGATCGTCATCGTCGGCCAGCGTGGTGAGGCAGATACCGATGCACTGCTCATCACGCTGCGCGCTCATTCGCTGCCCGATCTCGTGCTGAGCGTCATCGAACCGAACGAGCAATTGCCGGAAAGCCATCCGGCGGCCGGCAAGGGACAAGAAAACGGCCGCGCCACTGCCTATATATGCAAGGGCACGACCTGCTCATTGCCGCTGACCGACCCGACCAGCTTCGACAAGGCATTGCTCCATGGTTGAAAAGCACCAAGCCAAGAAGGCCAGAGCGTATACCGCCAGCGTGGAAACTCCGGTGGGTCCGCTGACCGTCATCGAGCGCGATTCGGCAATCGTCGCCGTTCATTGGGGCAAGGCCAGGCAGGAGGACGAAACGCCCCTGCTCGCCGCTGCCAAGGCCCAGCTCGACGGCTATTTCTTCTGCGGCCTGCGAAAATTCGAACTGCCGCTGAAGCCCGAAGGCGCAGAGTTCGACCAGCAGGTCTGGCAGGCGATGCTGGATATCCCCTATGGCCACACGAAGACCTATGGGGAAATCGCCAATGCGCTCGGCGGCACCGCGCGCAATGTGGGCGCGGCCTGTGGCCACAACCCCATTCCCATCATCATCCCCTGCCATCGCGTGGTCGGCGCTGATGGCGCCATGGTGGGCTATAGCGGCGGCGCCGGCGTGGAGAGCAAGGTTGCTCTTCTTGCCCTTGAGGGCGTGCTGCTGCCGCTTTAGCCTCTCGTCACTCGACATCGCCGAAGCCCTTTAGCCGGAGGTTCTCATGCGCACCCACGCCATCCGTTTCGCCAAGACTGGCGGCCCCGAGGTCCTGAACTGGGAAGAGGTGGAGGTGGGCGAGCCTGGTGCCGGTCAGGTGCTGTTGCGCCAGACCGCCGTGGGTCTCAACTACATCGACACATACCACCGCAGCGGTCTCTACAAGGTCGAGCTGCCCTCCGGTCTCGGCACCGAGGGCGCGGGCGTCGTCGAAAAGGTCGGCCCAAACGTTAGCGATCTGAAAGTCGGCGACCGCGTCGCCTACGCTTCCGGAGGGCTCGGCGCGTATTCCCAGCACCGCCTGGTGCCGGCCGACCGCATGGTGAAGCTGCCAGCCAACATTTCCGACCAGCAGGCCGCCGCGATGATGCTCCAGGGCATGACCGTGGAATATCTGATCCGCCGCACCGTCACCGTGAAGGCGGGCATGACGGTGCTGCTGCATGCCGCCGCCGGCGGCGTGGGCTCGATCGCCAGCCAGTGGCTGAAGCATATCGGCGCCACCGTCATCGGCACCGCGAGTACGCCGGAAAAGCTGGCGCTCGCCCAGAAGAATGGCTGCGCGCATGTCATCAACTACACCAAGGAAGACGTCGCCAAGCGGGTGCGAGAGATCACCGGCGGCAAGGGCGTTCCCGTCGTCTATGACGGTGTGGGCAAGGATACCTTCCAGAGTTCGCTGGACAGCCTCGCCATACGCGGCATGTTCGTCTCGTTCGGCAATGCCTCGGGCGCCGTCCCGCCCTTCGAGCCGATCCTGCTCTCGGCCAAGGGTTCGCTCTATTTCACCCGCCCGACCCTGTTCAACTACACCATCACCCGCGAGGAGCTGCTGGAATCGGCCAATGCGCTCTTCAATGTCGTAGGCTCGGGCGCGGTCAAGATCGCGGTCAACCAGACCTACCCGCTGACGGATGCAGCCCAGGCCCATCGCGACTTGCAGGGCCGCAAGACCACGGGCTCGACCGTCTTCATTCCATGAGGTCCCCCTGCGTGAGCCACATCGCATGAGCAGCGAACGCTCCGTCTTCTGGGGTCCCTGGGATGGCCAGGGCATGGAGCATCTGCGTCTGGTGCTGGATGGTGAGGAGATCGTCGCCAAGGGCACGGTACTCGGCTTTGCCGCTGGATCCCCTTTTCGTCTGCGCTACAAGATCAAATGCACGGCCGATTGGCGCACCCGCAAGCTTGAGATGGAGGTCAGCGACCTCCACGGCACCCGCGAGCGCAAGATCCGCAGCAATGGCGAGGGCCACTGGCGCGAACATGACGGCGGGCATCTGGGCGAGCTCGCCGGCTGTCTCGACGTCGACATCTCGGCAACGCCTTTCACCAACACGCTCGCCATCCGTCGCCTGCAACTGCAGGAGGGCGAAAGCGCCGGGATCACGGTTGCTTACGTCAAGATGCCGGAGCTGACGATGCAGGCTGTCTCGCAGCGCTACACCTGCAATTGGCGCGCCGGCACCGGCGCCCTTGTCACGTATGAGGGCCTCTTCCGCGGCTTCAAGGCCGATATGGCGCTCGATGCCGACGGTCTCGTGATGGACTATCCCCAGACCTTCCGCCGCCTTGCTCCGCGCTGAACGTTAACTTGCCAGCGCCGCCTCAAGGGCCGACACGACGGCCAGCCACTTCGCAGTTCGCGCTTGCTCCAGCAGCGCGCGGATTTGCGCTTCGTCCTTGCGCCCCTCGCCGGCAGCGGCGATCGCCCGCGCCCGCGCCACAAGAAAGTCGGTCATGGCAAGGGGTTCTTCGGCGACGTAGCGTTCCAAAGCCGCCGCGTAATATCGCGCGCCGGCCCAGTCTTTCGCGAGAAAGCAGGCCTCCATCGCGTATCGGTTGAAGAACAGATAGTTGTGGCTTACCGCTCCGGCCGTCAGCACCGCCTCGCCCTCGGCCAGCGCCTCCTTGCGGGTCTTTTCGTCGGTGGCAAAGACCGCCGCGAGGCCAAGCCCCAGCGGCAAAATATAACTCGGCGTCTCGCGCGCGATTGCATTGGCCGCCTGCAGAGTGTCGGCGGCGGCGGAATCGCCTCCCAGAAACTCGCATTGAGCGCGCAGCATCAGGCCCTCGGCGATGAACCGGCGTGCGCCCAGGGCTTCTGCGATCGCAACCCCGGTATCGCACGCGTCACGCGCAATCGCCATGTTGCAAAGTTCGATGCCCAGAAAGGTGATGCCGTGACAGGCAATCATGGCAGCGCGGCGATGGCCGATCTGTTCGGCCAGTGCCGCCGCGCGCTGAGCGGTGTGAAGTGAGCTGTCGAGTTCAAGATTCATCATCCGCATCATGCCGACCATGGAGAGATTGGCCGTTTCGATGCGCCGGAACCCATGCTGGGCGCAGACATCGATGCAGCGCTCGAACATCTTGGCGGAGGTGCGGAACAGGCCCCGGACATAATAGGCGTCGGCAAGCCCACCCAACGCGCGGGCCTGTTCCTCCATGGCGCCGGAAGCCTCCGCCAGGCGCAGGGCCTCGCCATGCTCGGCAAGACAGCGGGCAATATCGCCGCGCGGGAAATACGCGTTGCCGCGCAGCGTGTGGATGCGAGACTGTTCGGGCAGAAGCTGCATCGTCTCTGCTTCTTTCTGCGCACGGTCCAGCACGGCTGCGACCTCGTCGAATTTGTCGAGCACGGAAAGACCCTGGGCCAGCCCCATGAGCGCGCGCAGGTGCGGCGCTCCCGCCGCTGCGTTCTCGCTTGCCACGGCGAACGCATCCAGCGCTTCTTTCGTGCGGCCGGTGCCCTGGAGCAGTTCGCCGGCGAGATTGGCGAGCGAAGCGCGCACCGGGCCCGCCTGCGAGAGAGCAAGGCCACGTTCAGCCAGCGACAGCGCCTGGTCGATGCGATAGACCGCAGCGGTCGATTCCGCGGCGGCCAGGTATGCTGTCGCGGCGTCGGGATCTTCTGCCATGTCCAGATGCCGGGCCCGCAGCGGCAGATCTCGCTCGGAAAACCAGTCGGCCGCGGCGCGATGGAGCTCGCGCCGGCGCGCCTTCAGAAGCGAGCCGTAAATCCCGTCGCGCATCAGCGCATGAACGAAGGCAAGCCCGCCGCCATCCTGGCGCAGGAATTGCTGGTCGATCAGATTGTTCGCCTCATAGGCAGGATCGCCCAGCAGATGACGCAGCACCGGCAGCGAAACGCGCTGGCCCAATATCGAGGCCGCCTGCAGCGCCCGCTTTTCCGCCGGTGGCAATCGGTCGGCGCGGCCCAGCACCAGGCTTTGAACCGAGGCAGGCACGGCGGCCGCGGCCACTTCACCGGTATGGCGCAGCAATTGTTCGAGGAAAAAGGGGTTGCCATTGGCCCGCTCGACGCAGGCCGCAATACGCTCATCCCCGGTGCCCAGCAGATCCGCCGCCAGCTCTGCCGATTCGGCGGCGCTCAGCGGTGAAAGATCGATCGTGCTGACCGCGGCACCGCCGATCCGGCCACGCCAGCTCCGGTCGAGGGGATCCCCCTCGGGGCGCGTGGTGATGGCCAGCACCAGCGGCGTTTCCGTGGTCACGGCACCCAGCGCTGCCAGATCCTCCAGCAGGCCGGCATCCGCCCAGTGGAC
>CAZQLF010000133.1:0-7240 GCA_964594035.1 uncultured Rhodospirillaceae bacterium
CGTGATAGACCGATTTCGCCAACGCCTTCGCCTTGTCACCTCCGCCCAGCCAATAGAAGGCGCGGCTGGCGACGAGACCGAAGAAGGGAAACTTCTCGGGCAGCCGGAAGGCAACGCCCAGCAGCCGGGCCGAGCGTTCGAAATCATGGCGATGGTAGGGGCCGCGGAGCGGCTGCTCGGTCAGCGCCTGCTGGCCCGTAACCTTGAAGGCGGCACCCAGCAGGAAAGGATGCCATGCGACCTCGCGGCCATGGCGATTGCCAAGCTCGTCGATCTGGGTCGAGGCCAGATAGCCATAAGGCGAGGAAAAATCGAAATAGAAGTCGATCAGTTTGGGCATCTAGTCCTCGGCGATGCTGCGGGCGATGACGAGGCGTTGGATATCGCTGGTACCTTCATAGATCTTGCAGATGCGGACATCGCGATAGAAGCGGGTCACCGCATAATCGGCGATATAGCCGTTCCCGCCGTGGATCTGCATCGCATCCGAGCAAACTTCCTCGGCCATTTCCGAGGCGTTGAGCTTGGCCATGGAGGCCATGCGCAACGCTGGCTCCCCCTCATCGCGCAGCCGGGCCGCGGCATGCAGCAGGGCGCGGGCCGCTTCGATCTTGGTTGCCATGTCGGCAAGGCGGAAACCGATCGCCTGGTGCTCGATGATGGGTTTGCCGAAGGTCTTGCGGGTCTTGGCGTAACTTAGCGCCGCCTCGTAGGCGGCCCGGGCAATGCCGATCGCCTGGGCTGCAATGCCGAGACGCCCACCTTCAAGATTGGCAAGCGCGATCTTCAAACCTTCGCCCTCCGCGCCCAAGCGAAGCTCGGCAGGCAGGCGGCAATGTTTCAGCAGAATATGGGCGGTGTCAGAGGCGTGCTGGCCGAACTTTTTCTCCAGCCGGTCGACCTTGAATCCCGGTGTATCGGTTGGCACCAGGAAGGCACTGATGCCGCGCTTACCGGCGGCAGGATCGGTAACGGCAAAGACAATGGCCAGACCCGCCTTGCTGCCATTGCTGATGAACTGTTTGCTGCCGTCGAGGATGTAATGATCGCTCTCGCGACGCGCCCGGGACTTGATCGCTGCGGCATCCGATCCTGCTTCCGGCTCCGTCAGACAGAAGCAGGCGATGGTCTTGCCGGTGGCAAGATCGTGCAGGAACCGCTTCTTCTGGGCTGCGGTGCCAAACTTCAGCACCGGCATGCAGCCGACGGAGTTGTGCACGGCCATTACCGTGCTGCAGGAGGCATCCCCGGCGGCAATCTCCTCTATGGCCATGACATAGGCAACATGGTCGACGCCGGCGCCGCCCCATTCCTCGGGCACCAGCATGCCCATGAATCCCAGCTTGCCCATCTCGGCGACGGCCTGGGTCGGGAAGTGGCTATGGCGGTCCCATTCCGCGCTGTGTGGTGCCAGCTTCTCCTGCGCGAAGCTGCGCGCCATATCGCGGATCATCGTCTGATGTTCGGTCAGCGCCATCGGCGCATCACCATGGCAGCGGCTTGAAGCCCGTCATTTCGCCTTGCCGCTGCGCCGGCGCGCCGTGACCTCGATCTCGACACGCATCCGCGGATCGATCAGGCCGGCAATGATGGCGGTGGAAGCCGGACGGATCTCACCGAAATAGTGCCCGAGGATCGGCACGATCTCGGGCCAGTCCTTGACATCCGGCACGATGTAGTTGGCGCGCACCACGTCGGCGAGCGTGGCGCCTGCCTTTTCCAGCGCCGCGCCGATATTGCGGAAGGTCTGGTGGACCTGTTCGGCCAGATCCTTGGAGATCGACATGGTGGAATAGTCGAAACCGGTGGTGCCGGCGACGAACACCCATTCGTCCTCCACCACCGCGCGGGAATAGCCGGCCTTCTTCTCGAACGGCGAGCCGGAGGAAATCAGTTTTCGCGACATGGCTTATCCCTTCTTTCGCCGCAGCGGGCGCTTCACCAGCTCGCCGCCGCAATTGGGACAGGTGTGATTCATGGATTTGGTGCAGCTTCCGCACCAGGTACATTCATAGCTGCAAATGTATGCATCGGCCGAGTCATGCGGCAGCCCCTTGCCGCATTTCTCGCATTTTTCCCGCATCTCCAGCGCCATGAGCCTTATCCCGTCTCGTTAAAGAGCTCGCGGCCGATCAGCATGCGGCGGATCTCGCTGGTGCCTGCGCCGATCTCATAGAGCTTGGCGTCGCGCAGAAGCCGGCCGGTGGGAAAGTCATTGATGTAGCCATTGCCGCCCAAAGCCTGGATCGCCTCCAGCGCCATCCAGGTTGCCTTCTCCGCGGCGAACAGGATCGCACCCGCTGCATCCTTGCGGGCCGCCTGGTTGCGGTCACACGCCCTGGCCACGGCATAGACATAAGCCCGCGCGGCACTGAGGGTGGTGTACATGTCGGCCAGTTTGCCCTGCATCAGCTGGAATTCGCCGATGGGCTGGCCGAACTGGTGTCGCTGATGAACATAGGGCATCACCACATCGAGGCAGGCCTGCATGATGCCGAGCGGGCCTGCCGCCAGCACGGCGCGCTCGTAATCGAGGCCACTCATCAGCACGCGCACGCCCTCGTTCTCGGCGCCGAGGCGATTTTCGATCGGCACCTCGCATTCGTTGAACACCAGCTCGCAGGTGTTGGAACCGCGCATGCCCAGCTTGTCGAGCTTGGGCGACGTCGAAAATCCCTTCATCGTCTTCTCAACGATGAATGTGGAGATGCCCCGCGGGCCAGCCTTGGCATCGGTCTTGGCGTAGATCAGCAGCACATCGGCATCGGGGCCGTTGGTGATCCACATCTTGCTGCCGTTCAGCACATAGCGGTCGCCGCGCCGTTCGGCGCGCGTGCGCATGGAGACGACATCCGAGCCCGAGCCTGGCTCCGACATGGCGAGCGCCCCGACATGTTCGCCCGAGATCAGCTTCGGCAGATATTTGCGCCGCTGCTCGGGGTTGCCGTTGCGGCGCAGTTGATTGACGCAGAGGTTGGAATGGGCGCCGTAGCTGAGGCCCACGCTGGCCGAGGCCCGGCTCACCTCCTCCATCGCCAGGACATGTTCGAGGTAGCCCATGCCGGCGCCGCCATACTCCTCCTCGACAGTAATGCCGAGCAGGCCCATGGCGCCTAGCTTGGGCCACAGGTCTGGCGGGAAATTGTTGGCCTTGTCGATCTCGGCTGCACGCGGCGCAATTTCCGCGGCGGCGAAATCCGCCACCTCCTGGCGCAGCATGTCGGCGGTCTCGCCGAGCCCGAAATCAAGGGATGTCATTGGGCGAGGTTAACGTGATCCGATGGGTCGAACAACGACCGGTAATCTAGCGGTCCGATTTGGCCTCGGTCCAATGCACCAGGCGAATGCCCGGATTGCGTTGTGCGCTACCTGCCGGCCGTCATGGCCTGCGCCTCGGCCACGGCGACCGCGGTCATGTTGATCAGGCCACGCACCGAGACAGTAGGCGTCAATACATGGGCCGGCTGTGCCGCGCCGATCAGGATTGGACCAATCGACAGCCCTTCGCCGATATAGCGCAGCAGGCCAAAGGCGATATTGGCAGCATCCAGGCTAGGTAGGATCAGCAGATTGGCCTGCCCCGAGAGCCGCGAATGGGGGAACAGCCGCTTGCGCAGCTCCTCGGAGATGGCGAGCTCCGCCTGCATCTCCCCCTCCACCTCCAGCGCCGGTTCGCTTGCCATGACCAGAGCGAGAGCGGCGCGCATCTTCCGGGCGGAGGGCTCGTCGCTGCCGCCGAAGCTCGAATGGGACAGCAATGCCGCCTTGGGTTCGATGCCGAAGCGGCGCACTTCCTCGGCCGCCAGCAGTGTCATCTCGGCGATGGCCTCGGCACTGGGGTCGACGGTCACCTGGGTATCAGCGATGAAGAACACGCCCTTGTGCAGCACCAGGGCGGTCAGCGCCGAGGGCGCCTGCACGCCCCGGCGCAAACCAATGATGTCTCGAACATGCTGCAGGTGGCGGGCATAGCGACCGAAGGTGCCGCACAGCATTGCATCGGCCTCCCCACGCTTGACCATCAATGCGGCGATGATCGTGGTGCTGGTGCGCACCAAGGTATGGGCGTCGTCGGGTGCCACGCCCCGGCGCTCCATCAGCCGGTGATAGAAATTGGCATATTCCTCGTAGCGCGGATCGCTCTGCGGATCGACCAGCGCGAAGTCCTCGTCGATCTTGATGCGCAGGCCGAGCTTGCGCAGACGGCTTTCGATAACGCGCCGCCGGCCGATCAGGATCGGCCGCGCGAGGTTCTCGTCGATGACCGATTGCGCCGCACGAAGCACCCGCTCGTCTTCACCCTCGGCATAGACCACGCGCTTGGGATCGCGCCGGGCGCGGTCGAACAGCGGCTTCATCACCAGGCCGGTGCGGAAGACGAACTGGCTCAGGCGATCGCGGTAGGTGGCGAAATCCTTGATCGGCCGGGTGGCCACGCCGCTATCCATCGCGGCCTTGGCCACCGCCGGCGCCAGCTCGACGATCAGGCGCGGATCGAAGGGGCGCGGTATCAGGTAATCGGCACCGAATGCCGGTGTGTCGCCGCCATAAGCCTGGGCCACGATCTCCGACGCCTCGGCCCGGGCGAGCGCGGCAAGCGCCTCCACGCAGGCCTTCTTCATCGCATCGTTGATCGTGGTGGCGCCCACATCGAGCGCGCCGCGAAAGATGAAGGGAAAGCAGAGGACGTTGTTGACCTGGTTGGGATAGTCGGATCGGCCGGTGGCGATCACCGCATCCGAGCGCACGTCGCGCACCTCTTCCGGCAGAATCTCGGGCACGGGATTGGCCAACGCGAAGATCAGCGGGTTCGCTGCCATGCGTTTGACCATCTCCGGCTTCAGCACGCCGGCGGCGGAGAGGCCGAGGAACACATCCGCACCATCGATAACCTCCGCCAGGGTGCGGGCGCCGGTCTTGCGCGCATAGCGGTGCTTGCGCGGATCCATCAGCTCGGTGCGGCCCTCATAGACCACGCCGGCGATATCGGTGACGGTCACATGCTCCAGCGGCAGCCCGAGATCGACCAACAGATCCAGGCAGGCAAGCGCCGCCGCGCCGGCGCCGGATGCCACCAGCTTCACTTTGTCCAGGCTCTTCCCCACGACCCGGAGGCCGTTGAGCATAGCGGCGGCGACAATGATCGAGGTACCGTGCTGATCATCGTGGAACACGGGAATGCGCATGCGCTGGCGCAGCGCGCTCTCGACCTCGAAGCATTCCGGCGCCTTGATGTCCTCGAGATTGATGGCCCCGAAGGTGGGCTCCAGGCTGGCAATGATGTCGACCAGCTTGGCCGGATCTTTTTCGTTGATCTCGATGTCGAAGGTGTCGATCCCAGCGAAGGTCTTGAAGAGAACCGCCTTGCCTTCCATCACCGGCTTGGCGGCGAGTGGGCCGATACTGCCCAAGCCCAGCACGGCCGTGCCGTTGGTGATGACAGCCACCAGGTTGCCGCGTGAGGTCAGGCGCGCTGCTTCACCCGGATCGGCGACAATGGTTTCACAGGCCGCGGCCACGCCCGGCGAATAGGCCAGCGCCAGATCGCGCTGGTTGGCCAGTGGCTTGGTCGCGACGATGGCGAGTTTGCCGGGGGTCGGCAGGCGGTGATATTCCAGCGCGCTTTCGCGCAGCTTGTCGGCCATGGGTCCTCCAGAGCCGGCGAAATCGCACCCGCTCGTTCGCGACAAACTATAGCCGAAAGGCTTTGGGAAAACGAAATGGCAAGGGCGCCGGCTATCGCCGAATACGCCCGCCCAGCCGCCGGATTTCATGCAGCAATCGGCGGCGCCAGCGCCAGGCCGGCAACCAGCTATCGGGGTGATAGCCGTCGACCACGCGATAGACGGCACGGTCAATTGCCTCCTGCACCGGCAACCAGGGCATCGCGACGGGTTTGCGGAAGGGCCAGGGCTGTTCAAGACGGCGGCGTGAACCCGCTTCCGCCAGCAGCCGATTCAGAAGATTTACAAAGCGCCCGCGATCCGCGTGGATTTTTTGAAGCGTCCGCGCCTGGATATAGTCTGGTGGAAAATTCTTTTCCTTTAGTCCCCGAACCGCGGCTGCGATCGCGTCTGCTTCCGGGGGTACCGACCAGCAGTACTCCGGATCGAAATAGGTATCCCGGCCGCCCATGCTGGGCGTGGTCACGATCGGCAGACCCGCCAGCAGGTACTCCGTGCTGGCGAACATCGCGCCTTCGGCCTCAGACAGGCATAGACCGACACTGGCGCGATTGAGGTGCCTGTTGACCTCTGGCAGGCTGAAGCGAATGGGCACGTCATTGTCGCTGAGCCTGTTCAGAAAGACATGACCGGGCGCGGCCGCGTGCCGCCGAAAAATTGCCCTCTCTTGTTCCACCACATCCGTCCCGATCATGCCGCGGTGGAAAATGAAGGCGCAACTGCCGACCGCCAGGGTCAGCTCATGGCGCTTCCAGGACAGAAGCTGCGCATTGTAAATCGCATCGAACTCGCGATTCGCTGTGGGCAGAGGACGAAATAGCCATTCCGGCGTGGTCGCCGTCTTGTTGAAGAAAAAGGCCGCTTCACCGGCCGCACGCAATGCCCGGATGTTCGCTTCGGAATTCACCACAAACACCAGTTTGTGTTGCGGGTGCCGGGCCCGGTGAAGGACAGCACGCCGGCGAAGCTCGCTTGCCTCACCGGCACCATCGAGAAACCAGGTCGGCGACAGAAGAAACCAGCCCGCGCGCCGGCACAATGCGCGACCCGCGGCGCCCGGAAGACCGAGAGGATACCGTTTTGTTATGCCGCTGTATGAGACCAGCGGCCGGCCGTTCAGAATGGTTGCCGGGATGATAGCGGCTACCGCACCGTCGGTTGAACGTGCGGGATCGTTTAATTCATAGGCGCGCGCTGCGGCGACCTCATCGGCGGTCGGCGCACGAAAGCCCAAATCATCCAGCAACATCCTCACCGCCTGTCCAGCCGCGTCGTTGCGGCTGTTTTTCTCGTCGGTTAGTATTTTGGAAAGCTGGAACGACGAGTTCTTGGGATCTCTGTGGTGCCGGCCTGTTGATTTTTGACGATCCGGCGGAGGGGCCGCAAGAGAGGATCATGCAGGATGACCGCAATTGAGGTCGCCAAGAGCTATGCCATCAATGCGCCCGACGTTATCGCGGACGATTTTGACGGTGAAATCGTCATTCTCAATCTGGCCAACGGTCACTACTACGCGCTCCAGGGCGTCGCCCAGCGTATCTGGCCGCTGCTGACCC
>CAZQLF010000134.1:0-7234 GCA_964594035.1 uncultured Rhodospirillaceae bacterium
TACCACTCGGTCAGGCTCATCTGCACCTTGTTCTTGGTGTTCTGGATGTAGGTGAACTGGATGTTCGACGACATCACCTTGACGTCGGCCTTGTAGCCGAGCTTGTTCAGCAAGCTCTGCATATAGACGCCGATCGCCTTGTTCGGAGCGAGGTCCTCGACGACGATCGTCACCTTCTGTCCCGCCGTGCCGGATTCCTGCACCAGCTGCTTCGCCTTGGCCATGTCCGGAGCGGACCACTTAGTGCCCGGATTCTTGGTGAAGGGGCAATAAGCCTCAAATCCGGGGAAGCCGGGCGGCAGGATCTGGCAAGCCGGAGCCGCCAGCTTCGGTCCGCCGAACAGCGTCACCGTCGCCTTGCGGTCAATGGCATAGGAGACCGCCTGGCGGGCCTTCGCGTTGTTGAAGGGCGGGATGTTGGTGTTCATCGGGATATAGTACATGGCCGTCAGCGTGTTGATGAACAAACGATCCTTGTACTTGCTGCCCATCTCGCCCAGCCGATCCGTCGGCGGCTGGTCGAACATCCAGTCGGCCTGGCCATTTTCCACCGCCGTCACTTCTGCTTCTTCCGTCAGGCCGAAATCCATGTCGATCTCGTCCGCATAGCCATCGGGCTGAGCATCGGCACTCCACTCGGTGAAGTGCGGGTTGCGCACCATCTTGAGCTGCTTGTTCGAATCATAGGCCGCAGCCATGTAGGCGCCTGTGCCCGGGATGATGGTGCTGCCCATATCCTTCGCCGGCGTGTCGGCCGGCAGGATGACGGCATGGGGCACCGCCAGCTTGTCAAAGATTTCCGAATCGGGCGCGACGAGGTTGATGGTCACCGTGTTGTTGGCTTCATCGCCGACGACGCCGCCTTCCAGGGTGCAGGTCGCCGCCGTCTTCAGGCAGGCGTCCGCGCCGACGATGCCGTTATAGAACGTACCCGAGGTCGGGCCAGAGATCTTGAAGATGCGCTGGAACGAGGCGACGACGTCCTTCACCGTCACCTCTTGGCCGTTGGAGAACTTGATCCCCTTGCGCAGCTTGAAGACATACGTCTTGCCGCCGTTCGTGGGCTTCGGCATTTCTTCAGCGAGGTCTGGCACGATGATAAAGCCCTCAGAGCCGGCCGCGTGCTTGAAGGTCACCAGGCCGTCATAGAGGCTCTGGTAAAGCTGCCAGTATTGCAGCGTGTAATTGATCTGCGGATCGAAGGTGCCGCCGGCGGACGCCGCCACCAGCCGCATCGTACCGCCGCGGTGCTGCTCAGTACCGGCCTGCGAGGGCGACCCCGCCGCATAGGCGTTTGAAACGATCGAGCCCGCGATCACGGCGGCCCCGACCAGCCAAGTCATTCGACGCATGGTTGCTCCCCTTTCGAGTCATTGCGGATTTCGAGCCTTAGCGCTTTCGGTCGTGAGCGTCGAAGAACTGGGCGACCACCTTCAGGTAGCGGTCGGTTTCCTCGACATGCGGCATATGGCTGGAGTGCTCGAAGATCTCCCAGCGCACATCCTTGATCTTGTCCTTGTAGGGCTGCACCGTCGCCGGCGTCGCCTCGTCGTATTTGCCCGAGATCAGCAGGACCGGAACGTCGATGCGATCCAGCCGGTCGATGATGCTCCAATGCTTCAGCGTGCCGATGACATGGAACTCGCTGGGCCCGTTCATCGTCATGTAGACGGTGGGATTGGCGGCAAGCCCATCGAAGGTGCGCTGCACTTCCGGCGGCCAGGGAATGCGGCAGACATGGCGGTCATAGAAGACACGCACCGCCTTGTTGTATTCCTCGGTATCCGTCGTGCCGGCCTTTTCGTGGCGCAGCAGGGTCGCCCGAACATCGGCTGGCAGCTTGTCGCGAAGCTTGTTCGCCTCCTGCACCCAGAGCTCCATCGAGGCCGGCGAATCCGAGATGACCAGCGAGCGCAGCCCCTTGGGCCGCGTCACAGCGTGCTCGGCGCCGAGCATGCCGCCCCAGGACTGCCCAAGCACGTGATAGGCGGATTCGATGCCGAGATGGCGGGTGAGGTTCTCGAGTTCGTCGAGGAAAAGGCGCGGCGTCCAGAAATCCGCAGCCCTGTCCTTCAGGTGCGTCGAACCGCCGCCGCCGAGCTGATCGTAATGGATGACGGCGCGGCCTGTCTTGGCCAGCGCCAGGAGCGAATCCAGATAGTCGTGAGTACAGCCGGGCCCGCCGTGAAGTGCGATCAGCGGCAGCTTGGTGCCGCCTAGGTCGCCGGTGACGCGATACCATGTCTGCCAACCGCGAAAGTTTGCATGACCTTCGCGCACGGGAGCGAGTGTCCCGTCCATGCCGTTACCTCCCATGCCTGCCTGTATCCCCTTGGTCGTATCTTCGGCAGACGGGCGGTAGGCTAGTGAGGCGAGTTACGAATGTAAAGCGCTGCTGCGACTCCAAGACGCTGTTGTAGCGAGACATCCTGGACCTGGAATGAGCCCGCAAGATGCGAGCTGGCATAGGGTTTTCCACGCCGGTTGGGGGAAATCAACATCGCGCAAGATTCAGGACGCAGCCCGTGCCATCCGCGTCATTTGTGCCAATTTTCGGATTACCGGTATCTAATATTACGTCCTACCCGAGTGGGCGGAGATGACCGGCGCGCAACGTCACAACTTCGTTAACTGGGCTCGGCGTGATTGATCGGGGCGTTGCGCCGGCGGCCAATCAGGCTGGAACCCAGCCACCCGGCCCGTTGCACAGTTTCACCGTTTCGCTTGCCGAGTCGCTGCCATGGCTTGCCGATTGCCAGACGAAGCGGCAGCTGCGTCCGCCAGCGTCCTTGTAAGCGCCGCCCACGGGCGAGGCCCAACCGGTTGCTGGTGACTGGGTCGTGTTGGTGCTTCCCTGCCAGGTGACTTTCTGTCCGTTGGGTAGGCCTGCGGCCTGTGCCGCCGCCGTTGCCGCGACTTGGCGATCGCCGCTGGCAAGGATGGTGGCAATCTTGTCGCCGATCAGTCCGTTGATATCGCTGCCCAGCGAGATATCCGCGTTCATGTTCACCGGCGTGCCGGGTCCTGCGGGCTCGCCGGCGGCTTTTGACGCGCCGGCAACCTCGTCACCATCGGGCTCCGTCGGGTTGACGGGCGGCGCGGTTTGGGCGGTCGGCGCGGGGTTCGCGGGTGCCGCGGCGGCGGCGGGATTGGCAGGCGTGGTGCTCGTCTCGCAGGCAGCGAGCAGCATTATCACGGCGGCAAGGCTGAGAAAGGCAACGGATCTCATAAGCGGGTTCCTGGGGTATGTTCCTTGGGCAGGCTTGCAATCTCGATCACGCCCGGATTATAGCGACCCTGAGCAGGAGCGACTGTACAGCCGATGCCCGGGCTAGGCACCCCGGAACACGGCGCGAACGCGGAACCGTTTCCATCGGTCCCAGGAGCGAGGCGTCACTGGCTTTAGAACTCTCGATCGTCATCCCCACCTATAACGAGGCAGGTAATGTCGAGGCGCTGGTCGCGCGTCTGGCAACGACATTAACTGGTATCGAGTGGGAGGTCCTGTTCGTCGACGACGATTCTCCCGACGGCACAGCCGCACAAGTCGAAGCCGTGGGCAAAAAAATGCCCCATGTGCGCTGCCTGAAGCGGATCGGCCGGCGCGGTCTCGCCTCGGCTTGTATCGAGGGGTTTCGCGCGACAAGCGCGCCCTTCGTCGCGGTGATGGATGCCGATCTGCAGCATGACGAGGCGCTGCTGCCGCGCATGTTTGCGATCCTGAAGGCGGGCGAAGCCGAACTGGTGGTCGCAAGCCGTTATGCCGATGGCGGCGGCCTCGGCGAGCATTCGCCGCTGCGCCGGCTGATCAGCTATGCCGGCAATGGCGCGGCGCGCCGGCTGCTCGGCGTCAGACTCAGCGATCCGATGAGCGGCTTCTTCATGCTGCGGCGCGAGCTGCTGGCGCGGTCTTCGCTGGGACAGGTTTCCGGCCGCGGCTTCAAGATCCTCCTCGACATCGTCGCCTCGACCAGGCCCGCGCCGAAGCTCCGCGAACTTCCCTTCACCTTCCGCCCGCGCCATGCCGGAGAGAGCAAGTTCAACCCGGCCATCGGCATCGAATTCCTGCGCGCTTTGCTGCGCCAAAGACTGCGCAGCTAGCCAGCCTCGGCAGCGGTTAATCGGCGAACTGCAACGCCGCGGCCATCAATCTGCAACACGACTCGGCTATTCAGGGATTTGTGCCAAGCGATTGGTCGAGTACGGGTACCATGGAGACGACCGCCGGGCTGGAAATCCTGCCGCCCCCGACGTTTTCCTACGCGTCCGACGAAGTCAGCCGCCTCGGCCAGAAGTTCATCCGCGGCGTGGAGAAGCTGACCGGCCAGCCGCGCATCCGCCGCATATACGAGAACTACACCAAGCTCGGCCGGCCGCCGGAGCTGTTCTGGGATGACGCCATCGACGCCCTGCGCCTTCAGGTCGAGGTGATCCGCGGTTCGATCGGTTCACTCGCCTCAAGCGGCCCGCAGATCGTCATCGCCAACCATCCTTTCGGCGTCATCGACGGCATCATCATCTGCCAGCTCGTTTCGCAAGTGCGCAGCGACTACAAGGTGATGACGCACAGCATCCTCTACCAGGCGCCAGAAGTGCGCCGGCACATCATCCCGATCGATTTCTCCGGCAGCGAAGGGGCACTTGCCCACAATCTGCGCTCGCGGCGCGAAGCCCATCGCATGCTGGCCGATGGCGGCGTGGTCATCGTCTTTCCGGCAGGCGGCGTCGCCACTGCCAAATCGCTGCGCGGGCCCGCCATCGACAAACCTTGGGGCACCTTCACCGCCCAGCTCGCGCTACGCAGCAGCGCGGACGTGCTGCCGGTACATTTTAGCGGCCAGAACAGCCGGCTCTATCAGCTGGCTTCCCAGGTCAAGCTCACGCTGAAGCTCTCGCTGCTGTTCCACGAGGTTCGCAACAAGATCGGCCGGCAGTTTCCCGTGGCGGTCGGCGAACCGATCCCCAACAGCCTGATCCGGGCGATCGGCGATCTCTGGGCCATCACCGATTATCTCAAGGCCGCCACCTTCCGCCTGAAGCCGGCGAACTGACGGGCCGTACCGGCCGCTTCTTCCTTCCGTCATTCCCGGGGCTGCCGCAGGCAGAGCCCGGGAATCGACTTGTTCCGCTGCTCTAAGAGTGGATGCCCGAGCCCGGCTGCGCCGCCTCGGGCATGACGTTCGGAGTAGCGAGGTAACCCAGCCGCCACCCCATTGCCGCCGGGTGAATTCCAGGAAAGGCGCCGCCCGTTGTCAGCGGAGCCCGCAGGATTCCCGTCCAGCGGGCGTGTATTGGCCATCGGGTCAAAACCCAATCTGGAGAAGACACCCAATGTTGCCCAAACGTATCGCCCTGCTGGCTGCTGGCGCCCTGTTCTGTGCCACGGCCGCCTTTGCCCAGACGACGGGCACCGGCGGAACGGGCCCGGACACCGGCACCGCCCAGCCTGGCTACACCAAGCATGATCCCGGCCAATGGATGAAAGGCATGTGCGTCGAGCACTATGCCCGCTCCGCCAGCCGCCTCGCCTATCTCGAGGCGCGCCTGCAGCTGACCTCCGATCAGCAACCGCTCTGGGACAAGTATCAGCAGGCGTCGGAAGGTGGTGCGGCGAAGGAGCGCGATGACTGCCTCGCCAGCATTCCCGCCGCCGGCACGAAACCGACCTTCCTCGATCGCGAAGAGCGCATGGAAAAGATGATGGCCGGCAAGCTTGCCACGATGCAGGCCTCGCGGCCCTCGCTGGAAGCGCTCTACAACGCGCTGACGCCAGAGCAGCGCGTGGCGCTCGACCGGCCGATGCATCGCCACGACGGCAACTTCCGTCACCACCACAGGCCGGACGCACAACCGCAGCCGCTGTAAGCCGTCCAGCTCGTCTCGTGCCGCCCGTGGGCTCCCCTTCCCGCGGGCGGCACAATCTTTCCCTTCTTGCGCCACAATCCGATGCTGTATGACCGCCTCCCGTGCATGTGGAGAGGTCCGGTGAGTTCGCTGATGGACAGAAGCAAACGTGAGACCGCAATCTGGGATGTGCCGACGCGGCTGTTCCACTGGTCGCTTGTCCTGCTGGTCGGCTGCAATCTGTTTCTCGTCAGCCCGCGCGGCGGTTGGGAAACCGTAGTGCATTTCATTTCCGGCTTCGCCGTCGCGGGGCTGCTGCTGTTTCGCTTCATCTGGGGCTTTATCGGCAGCCCGCGTTCGCGCTTTGCCGATTTCCTCAAATCCTGGCGGGCTGTGAAGGCCTACGGGATGAGGCTCGCACGCCTCGACCCACCGCACAGTATCGGCCACAACGCGTTGGGCGGCTGGATGATCGGCGTGATGCTGGCAACGCTTCTCGGCATGGTCGGCACCGGGCTCTTCGCCGCCGGCCGGCGTGCCGAAGGGCCCTTCGCCTCTTTGATCTCCAGCTCGGCTGCGCACCAGATCGGCCAGGTTCATCAGCTGATCTCAAACCTGATGATCGGCCTTGTTGTTCTTCACCTTGCCGGCGTGCTCACTGACTGGCTGCTGACCCGCGATAATCTGATCAAGTCGATGATCACCGGCCGCAAATCCCTGAGCGCGGCAGACGCTGCGAAGGAAGGCAAGATGGCGCCTGCCGGGCGCGCCGTGGTTGCCGGCCTGCTTGCACTGGCGCTCACGGCCGGTCTTGTCGCGCTTACCAATTTCGCTGCCCTCTAGCCGGACGCAAATTATCGCAAGCACGCTCTGGATTCCCGCACCGGCCTCGCCGATGATGCCCCCCTTCATCCTCAGGGACATCAGCAATGACGCTTCGCCGGCTGGGCAATTCGGGCCTTCAGGTTTCCACGGTCGGTCTTGGCTGCAACAATTTCGGCGGCCGGACCGATTTCGAAGACACACGCAAGGTGGTGCACAAGGCAATCGACCTCGGCATCACCTTGTTCGATACCGCCGACATCTACGGCAACAGCGGCGGTTCTGAGGATTTTCTCGGCCGCATCCTCGGCGAGCGGCGCAAGGACATTGTGCTCGCCACCAAATTCGGCATGGAGTTCGGCAACGACAGCCGAAAGCAGGGCGCGGCGCGGCGCTACATCATGATGGCGGTGGAAGACAGCCTGCGCCGCCTGAAGACCGACTGGATCGACCTCTACCAGCTCCACACCCCGGACCCGCTGACGCCGATCGAGGAGACGCTGCGCGCGCTCGACGATCTCGTGCGCCAGGGCAAGGTGCGCTACATCGGCTGCTCCAACCTGCCGGC
>CAZQLF010000135.1:0-7212 GCA_964594035.1 uncultured Rhodospirillaceae bacterium
GAATTCCTTGAGCGCCAAGGTGCTACCGTCCTCTGTGCGGACCGCAACAAGAAGGCCGCGGCCGATGTGGCCAAGGGGATTGGCGCTCGCGCCAGTACCCTGGAGCTGGACATCACGAATGCCGCCGCCGCCCGCAAGGCGCTGGCTGCCGCCGAGAAAAAAGCGAAGCACTTTCATGCCGTGATCAACTGCGCGGGCATCACCGGGCGCACCAACATCAAGGGGCACGAAGTCGATCTCGCCAATTTCGACGAGGTCCATCAGATCAATCTGCGGGGCGCCCTGGTTCTCTCCCAGGCTGTGCTGCCGGGCATGCTGGCGCGCGGTTATGGCCGGATCCTTCACGTCGCCTCGATCGCCGGCAAGGAGGGCAATGCCGGCATGACCGCCTATTCCGCGACCAAAGCGGGGCTGATCGGCCTGGTGAAATCGCTGGGCAAGGATTATCCGGAGACGGGAGTTACCATCAACGCGCTGGCGCCGGCGGTCATTCGCACACCGCTTGTGGATGCGCTGCCGGAGGCGACGGTCAAGTACATGACCGACAAGATCCCGATGCACCGTTGTGGCGAACTGGACGAAGTGGCGGCGATGATCGCCTGGATCATCTCGCCGGCCTGCAGCTTCACCACCGGCTTCACCTTCGACCTCTCGGGCGGACGCGCGACCTATTGAACGGTAATATGGGAGCGGCGGTTAACTGCAAGGGCCTGGCCATGGACAAGATCCGCATCCCCGTTCAATCCCTCAGCCGCGAGGCATTCCAGGAATTCGGTGACGTCGTCGAGACCGAAGGGGCGGAGCACTATTCGACCAATGCCGGATATGCCGAACGATTCCATGACCTGGCCCGGATCGAATGCAGTGCAGAAGGCGGCAAGCCGTTGCTCAGCATCTTCCGTGCCAAACCGTTCCCGTTGCCACTGGCGGTGAAACTGATGGAGCGCCATCCGATCTCGAGCCAGGCCTTTGTGCCGATGGGCAATGCCCGGTTTCTCGTCGTCGTGGCCGAGCGCTCAAAACGGCCAGAGCCCTCCGATCTGCGCGCCTTCGTCACCAATGGCCGGCAGGGAATCAACTTTCGCCCCGGTACCTGGCATCATCCCCTGGTGAGCTTTGCACCGGCAGATTTTCTTGTCGTCGACCGCAAGGGGCCGGGAAAGGGTCACGACCAGGATTATGACGAAGTGCGCTTCGCCGACCGCGACATCGTTGTCGACGCAGTCTGACGACGCCGCCGAGTTCGCTGCTCCCGTTCTGACGCCTGAGTCAGGAGAGTATCTGGTAGTGCACCTCGTGAATGACGCGCTGCGCGCCATTGATCGGCAGGATGTCTTGCGGGCAGGTGGACATGGCGACGATGCAGTCCATCTGCGCGCGCAGCACGACATAATCGCCAGCCTTCGATAGGGGCTCGGCAAAGGTCGTATTGCCGGCCTTGTCGATGGGAATATTCATCCACAGATTGAGCGGCGAGGGTACCTCCGGCGGGGTGAGCCCGATCTGGCGCATGCCCGCGTAAAGGTTGTCCGTGCAGTTGTCGTGGTACTCTTTGCAGCCGAGCAGGCCATACCGATAGGAGTCACAGGCTGCCAGCAGCGTGTCGTGGAGTCCCGGCGAGGTGTCCTCCTCAAAAAACAGGATGGAACGCCGGCGATTTGTGCAGAGATGATGGCCCTTGCGGGGAAAGATTGTTCCGATCGTCGGCCGCAGGTGTTCGAGCGACAGAAACTCGTGCAGATCTTCCGCACTGAAAGCCCATGTGTCGACCACCTGGGTCCCATGGGTATTGATGATCTTGATTGCCTGTCCCTTGTTCACGCGCGTGGCGCGCCCCCTGCGCGCCGGCACCGTCATCAGTTCGCTGGCGGTCCTCGTGTCATTCATCTCGTAGTACTCCGATCCAAGGTTCCGTGTTTAGGCGATCTGGTTCCTGAGCGGTAGCCGGTTCGACCACAGCCGATCGAGATTTTCCATCAGCAGGTCCAGCACGTTGTCTTCATAGCGCCGGGTCTCGCCTGCGGTATGGGGTGTGGCAAGGACATTTGGGAACCGCCAAAGCGGCGATTCCGGCGCGAGTGGTTCATCGACGAAGCAATCGAGACCGGCACCCGCCAGCCGGCCATCGCCGATGGCTGCAATCAGCGCAGGCTCGTCCACGCAGCGGCCGCGCGCAACGTTGATCAGGACGGCTGAAGGTTTCATCGCCGCGAAGGCCTTCGCGTTGATCAAACCCTGTGTTTCCGGCGTCAGCGGGCAGGTCAGCGCCACGATATCGGCCTGGGGCAGCAAAGTTGGAAGTTCGCTGGTCGCGTGCACGGCATCGGCATAGGTTCCGCCTGCCGCGGGATCGCGTCGCACACCGATGACCTTGAGATCGAACGCCTTGGCGAGCTTTGCCAGGCGCTGGCCGATCCGCCCGAGGCCGATAATGAGCAGCGTCTTGCCGCCCAGCTCATCCTCACGGCGGGCGAACTCGCTCACCATGCCGCGCCAGTGCTTGCGCATCTGGTTATCGCGCCCCTCATGCAGGCGGCGCGCCAGGGCCAGTATCAGCGCCATGGCGTGCTCGGCGACGGCATGGGCATTGGCGCCCTGAGCGCTTGCCAGCGAAATGCCGCGGGCTTTCAGGGCCGCAGCATCGAATTGGTCAGTTCCGGCACTGATGGATTGGATGAATTTCAGCTTGGCCGCCTGGTCCAGCAGTGCATTGCGCCAGAGGCCCGAGACGATAAGGACATCGGCTTCGGGCAGGCGCCGCTGCAGATCGTCGAGGCTGCGGACCTCGAAGCTGGCGATGCCGGTCTCACGCAAAAGGAAACGCTCCTGTAGCCGATAGGCCACATGGGCAAAGCAGATCGACAGACGCTCCTTGGCGGGTACCATGGCGGCGCTAGAATAGGCCAAGCTTTGCCCGCCTGTCCGTCCCGTATCATCGCCCAAGGTCCACCCCATGCTTATTCCTGTCGAAACGCTCCGCGCTGCGGTGCTCCGGATTCTTCGTGCCGGGGACAGCAAACCTGGCGAGGCTGCCATCGTTGCCGATCACCTGATCGAGGCCAATCTGCGCGGCCATGATAGCCACGGTGTTGGCATGCTGCCGGCCTATCTCAGGCATTTGCTGAACGGCAGCCTGAAGGCGAACGAACCGGGACGGGTGATGAAGGATGAGGGCGCCTTCATCGTCTATGACGGGCAGCGTGGCTATGGCCAGGTGTCAGCGAAGAAAGCCACGGAATTCGGCATTGCCAGGGCCAAGGCTGCCGGGGTTGCGGTGGTGGCGCTGCGCAACGCCCACCACATTGGCCGCATCGGCAGCTATGGCGAACTCTGTGCCGCCGCAGGGCTCGTCTCGATCCACTTCGTCAACGTCATGGGTCACAAACCGCTGGTCGCGCCCCATCGCGGATTGGATGGCCGCTTGTCCACGGACCCGGTGTGCATCGCCATTCCCGCGGCCGAACCCGGCCGGCCCGTCATTCTCGACATGGCCACCAGCAAGATCGCGCAGGGGAAGGTGCGGGTGGCGCGCAATAAGGGCGAGACCCTGCCGCCTGGGCTGATCATCGATGCCAACGGCGAGCCCTCGCGCAACCCCGCCGACATGTTTACCGAGCCGCCCGGTGCCCTGCTGCCCATGGCCGAGCACAAGGGTTATGCCTTGGCCTTCGTCTGCCAGCTTCTGGCCGGCGCTCTCACCGGGGGCGGCACGGTGAAGCCAGCCAATCAAAACCATGACACCATCACCAATGGCATGCTGGCGATCATTGTCGACCCGGCGCGCGTCAGGGAAAGCGATGCGATTGCCCGTGAGATACTCGACTACACCGCGTATGTCACCGCCTCGCCTGTGCACAATCCCAACGAACCGGTGCTGATTCCGGGCGACCCCGAGCGCCAGACGCGCGCCCAGCGGCTTCGCTACGGCATTTCGGTCGATGCCGGAACGGCGGCTGAGATCAGCGAAGCCGCTGCACCCTTGAACGTCGAGTTGCCAGAGTTTGCAGGTTAAATCACAGCGCGGAACAAGTTCAGTGGAGAGGCAAATGGATCTGGTAAAGGAGATTCAGCGGCTAAAGGATATCGAGTCCATACGAACGATAATCGCGAAATATGGCGTTGCGGCCGACGCGCTTTCACCCCCGGAAATGATGGGGCCGCTGTTTGCGCGGTCGTCCAGCTGGCACTGTGAGGCGCTCGGCGCTCACTACCAGGGCCACGAAGAAGTGACGAAGGGCCTGGCGAAGATGCGCGAGCGTGACGTGTTGTGGACCATGCACTACAACGTCGCGCCGCTGATCGAGCTATCGGAAGACGGCACCTCCGGTTCCGCATCCTGGTATTTATGGGAGCTGGCCCGCACAAGTTTGAGCGGAAGTTCGGAGCGGCAAAATACCTGGATAGCCGGCTCTTACCAGGCAGACGTGACGTTCGAAGACGGTGCGTGGCGTTTTGGACGCATGGAACTGACCCTCAGCCTGGTCGCGCCGGCTGGCGGACCCCCTTGGCCGGTCGATTAGCCGCCCGGCATCGAGGGTCCTTAGGATTGACCTTGAATAGCCGCCATCAGCCGCGCACGGCGCCGCTGGCGATACCCTGGATGAAATAGCGCTGCAGGAAGAAGAACAGCATCAGGCTGGGCAGGCTGAGAATGGTGATGCCAGCCATGCCCAAGGCAAAGCCTTCGAGCTGGGTGTGTGTTCCTACGACCGGCGCAAAGGCGGCGATCCCGACAGGGAGCGTCTTCATCGAATCGTCAAAGGTGATCAGCAGCGGCCAGAGGAAGTTGTTCCAGTTCAAGGTGAACAGGATCACCGTGGCCGCGATCAGCGGCGCGCGCGCCAGCGGGAAGGCGATGCGCCAGAAGATCATCATCTGGCTCGCCCCATCCATTTTGGCCGCGTCCTCGAGGTCGCTGGGGAATTTCAGGAAGAACTGGCGGAAGATGTAGACGCTGAACACATTGCCCACGCTGGGCATGATCAGCGCCTGATAGGTATTGGCCCAGCCGATCTTGATCATGGCCAGCAGCAGGGGGACGACGCTTACCTCGGTCGGCACCATCAATGAGGCCAGAAACAGAGCGAACAAAAGGTCCCGGCCGGGAAAGCGCAGGCGCGCCAGGGCATAACCGGCCATGGCACCGAAGAGCACGCTCATGGCCGTGCTGGCGACCGCGACCACCACGCTGTTGATGCCCCAGCGCAGCACCGGATATTCGCCGAAGATGCGGACATAGTTTTCCAGCGTCGGATGATGCGGCAGCCATTCGATGTTGAGGGTCATGACCTCGTTGGAATGCTTCAGCGAGGTTGAGACCATCCAAACGAAGGGGGCGGCCCAGAGCAGCGCCATGATCAGCCCGCTGAGCCAGATCGGCACTTCGCCTACGGTTAGGCCGAAGGGGCGAAGCCGGCGGTTGGCGCGGGTGAGAAGGTCGGCGGCCACGGCCTCACATCTCCCGGATGACCCGGCGATGGATCACGGTGATCACCAGGATCACCACGAACAGCATCATGGCGACGGCGGAGGCGTAGCCGAAGAGCTGGCGGAAGATTGCCGTCGTATAGATGTAGTAGATGACAGAGGAGGACGAGCCGGCGGGCTCGCCATTGGTCATGACATAGACTTGGCTGAAGATGCGCAGGCTTGCGATCATCTGCAGGGTGATCACCATGCTGATCATGGGCCGCAGCTGCGGCAGTGTGACGAAACGCAGCCGCTGCCAGGCGTTGACGCCGTCCACTTCGGCCGCCTCGTACAGCTCCTTCGGCAGATCCTGGAGGGCGGCAAGGAACAGCACAAAGGCCAGGCCCAGATCCCACCAGATCGACGCGATGCTGACGCCGATCAGCGACCATTGGGTGCTGGTGAGCCAGGGGATCTGAGGTATGCCGAGATAGCCCAGGTAATGGTTGATCAAGCCGAACTGTGTATCGAGCATCCACACCCAGACCATGCCGATGACGGTCGAGGAAACCACGTTGGGCGAGAAGAACAGCGCGCGCGCCAGGCCCGACAGCGGCCAGCGCCGATTGACATAGAGAGCGAAGGTCAGTCCCAGGATGACGACGCCCGGCACGATGATGAGGGCATAGAGCAGGGTATTTCGGAAGGCGACGCCGACCCAGATATCCTTGAAGGAATCCGTGAAGTTCTTGACGCCGACCCATTCAGGGCTACCGAAGATGCCCCATTTGGTGAAGGCTATGCCCGCGCCGAACAGGACCGGGCCGACATTGAAAATGAGAAACGGCAGGGTAAAGAAGGCAATGAACAGATAACCGACCCAATCGGTCGGCCGCCGCTCCGAAAGCGGTACGGCGTGATCGCTCATGTCCGTTTCATAGAGCAATCCGCCCCGGCCATAAAGGCCGGGACGGATATTGCGCCGGGATCAACCGGTCGCCAGATCAGCCGGCATCCAGATCGGACTGCCACTTCTCCTGGATCGCCGACATGGCCGCGTCGATGGTCGACTGACCAGCCCAGACTGCGGCCAGCGTCTTGGCCAGGAAGTTGCCGCCCGAATAGATTGTGAAATCCGGACCCGCGAGGACCGGGATTTCGCCCGCTTTGGCGAAGCTCATGCCATCGACGAATGCGCCACGCACCGACCAGGGATGGCCGGCCGTCTTGTAGTCCGGCCGCGCCAGGGTCGAGATGCGCGGAGAAGCGCCGCGGCCCTTGGTCGTCCACAGGAAGCCGTTGTCGGAGATCCACTTGATCGCCTGCATGGTGGCTTCGTAGCGGCTGGTGTCCTTCTGGACATACATCTCAAGCCCGCCCATTTCGAAATAGGTTATCTGCTCGTCGCCGATCTTGGGGAACAGATAGGTGCGGAAGTTCAGGCCCTGGTTGACGTAGCCATTCAGCGTCCATGGGCCGGTCCAGAAAATGCCGCCCTGGCCGGTGCCGAACGCCTTGTAGCGGTCGGTGATATCACGGGTGGAGACCTTGTGCTTGTCGAACAGGTCGAGCACCCATTGCATAGCCTTCTTGCCGGCGTCGGGGTTGACGCAGGCAGTCTTGAGATCCTCGCTCGCTCGGCGGAAGCCCATCTGCTGCGAGACGATGCCCCATGTCACGGTCGGCTGAACGCCGGAGCCGGTCATCATGATGCCCGAGCGCGTGACCTTGTCGCCGTCGCGCTTGGTCATCGCCTTGGCCCATTCGATCAGCGTGTCGCCGTCGGTCGGGAATTTCTCCGGA
>CAZQLF010000136.1:0-4620 GCA_964594035.1 uncultured Rhodospirillaceae bacterium
TCAACCACATCCCGGCGAGCGCCAAGAAGGTGCATGACGCCGGGGGACTCTTGATGGTGGATGGTGTCGCGGCGGCGCCGCATCGCGCCATCGATGTGAAGGAGCTCGGCGTCGATTTCTACGCCTTCAGCCTCTACAAGACTTTTGGGCCGCACCTCGCGCTGCTCTATGTCCGCAAGGAGTTGTGGCCCCGGCTGGCATCGCAGAATCATTTCTTCATCGGCGAAGAGCCGCTGAAGCTTTTGCCCGGCGGCTCAAACCATGAATTGACGGCGGGACTCGTCGGCATCGCCGACTATTTCGATCTCGTCGACCGTCATCATTTCCAGACGCCGGAGAACGGATTCCAGGGCCGGGTGGCGCGGGTCTATCGCCTGATCGAGGCCCATGAGATCCGGCTGGCCGAGCGCGTACTGACCTATCTGCGTGGCAAGCCCGGCATCCGCATCATCGGGCTCAAGTCGGTGACGGAGAAATCCGCCGGCCGTGCGCCGACAATCTCCTTCACCGTTCAGGGCAAACGCTCCCAGGATGTCGCCGAGGCGCTGAACAAGCAGAAGATCGCCATCGGCAATGGCGATTTCTATGCCCGGCGCTGCGTGGAGGCGCTCGGCCTCTCGCCGGATGACGGCGTCGTTCGCGTCGGCATCGCCCATTACAACGACGATGACGATGTCGATCGTCTGCTCGTGGCCCTTGATCGGGTTCTCTGAGGCATGAAGGCGGTCACTCTCAGCGCCCATGGCGGCGCGGAGAACTTCCGCCTGGCGGAACTGCCCGTGCCGTCCTTGCGCAAGGGCGATGTGCGGATCCGCGTGCGTTCGGTCTCCTTCAATCCGGTCGATTACCAGATCCGCAAAGGACAGCCGGAGGCCCGCAATGTGACCTCGCCCATCCTCGGCCGCGACCTGTCGGGTGTGGTTGAGGTGGTGCATGGCAGCGTCAGCGACTTCAAGCCGGGCGATGAGGTCTACAGCTACGTCTGCGATCTCGCCAGCAGCGGAACCTATGCCGAATATGTGAGCGTGCCGGAAGAACTGGTGGCGAAGAAGCCCGCCAATCTGTCCCATGATCAGGCCGCCGCTGTGCCGGTGGCCGGAATTACGGCCTGGCTGGCGCTGGAGAAGGCAGCGCGCGGCAAGTCGCTGTTCATTGCCGGCGCTGCCGGCGGGGTGGGTACCTTCGCCATCATGCTGGCGCGCCAGCGCGGCCTCGGCGCGCTGACCGTGACCGCTGGCAATCCGAAGAGCCGCGATTATCTCATTCAGGTGCTGGGTCTCGGCGAGAACCAGATCATCAACTACCGCGACGAGGATTTCATTGCCCAGGCGATCCGGCGCAATGGCGGGCTGTTCGACGGCGTGCTCGATTTCGTCGGCGGGCGCATGCTATCGGCCTGCTGCCGGCTGGTCGCCATCGACGGCAACCTCGCGTCGATCACCGAAGCGCCGACGCTGGCCGATGCGGAGTATCTGTTCCAGCGCAACGGTTCGTTTCACGCCATCGGCGCCAACGCCTATTCGCTGACGGAGGATCGCGGCCAGTGGCGGCGCTACCAGGCGATGCTCAACGAGTTCACCAGGTTGTTCGAGAGCGCCGCCCTGCCCGCCCCACCCGTCATCAGCGTCGGCACGCTATCGCTCGAAGCTGTGCGCCAGGCGCATGATCTCCTCGAGCGCTCCGCTGTGCAGGGGAAGCTGGTAATGCAGTGCTGAGGAGCGGTGCCTTAGCGCACCGCGACGCGCAACCGGCCGCAATTGCAGGAGATCGGCTTCACCGGCTGCTGCAGCAGGAACACCTCGGGCTTCGGTGTCATATCGGTGATCATGAAATCGAAGCTGACGGACTCGCCCGGTTTGACCGTTCCATCGGTGTAGTCGATGGCGTCGAACGGCTCGTCGATGACGCGGGCATGATGAAAGGCACTCGAACTTGCCGGCGGTCCGCCCCTGTAGCCCTGTGCGAAGGAAAGTCCGTCGCCATACGGGCTGGGCTCCGTCGGCGTGGTACGGAGCTCCATGCGGTATTCGCTCCAGCTGCTCTTGGTGTGGTTGATGGCGATCTTGGCCAGGGCGAAGCCGATGACGTGCTGGCTGCCGACGCGGTTGCCGAAACCGATACTCATGCCGCGGATGACAAGGACCGGCGTATCGCCGGTCACGTCCTCAACCACCACGAAGGGATCCGCCAGCGTACCAGTGCCGCTGACCTTCAGGATGGTAAAGTCCCCTTCCTCGTCGCTGAAGGTGATGCCCTCCACCGTCATTGGCGCCGCCACCGCCAGCTGCCCCGCGAGCATTGCCGTCAGCAGGGTCAGCGCAAAAACCAGACCTCTCATCAGGGCCCCCAGTTCATCTCGTTCAGCCGCTTCAGCGCCGCGGCCAGTTTGCCGCGTCTCCCCGTTTCTTCGCTGAGCCTCTCGCGCAAATCCTCCACCACGTCGGGCGGCGCCTTGGCGACGAAGTCGGCATTGGCGAGCTTCTTGTTCGCCTTGGCGATCTCCGCCGCGGACCGGTCGATATCCTTCTGGATGCGGATACGCTCGCGGTCCAGATCGAGATGGCCGGCAAGCGAGAGCATGACCGTGGTCTCGCCGGCCACGAGCTGGGTTGCCCCCAACACCGCGCCGTCCTGAATACGGATGCGAGCGAGACGCTGAATCAGATCGCGATATGTCGCAAGCCGCGTGCCGGCATCGCGGATCTGCGCAGCAAGCTCGGCGCCCGGCTGAACATTCAGCTCGGCGCGCAAGGCGCGAATCTGCGACACCAGGCGGATGACCCAGTCGATCTCCGCACTCGCCGCTTCGTCGATCGCCATGCCGGCAAAACTCGGCCAGCGCGCCACGATCAACGGATTGCTGGATCCCAGCACCTGCTGCCAGAGCTCTTCCGTAATGAAGGGCATGAAGGGGTGCAGCAGATGCAGAAGCCGGCCGAGCGCCCAGGCGACAGCCGCGCGAGTCTCCAACGCCGCAGCTTCATCGGTACCGGCGAAGATAGGCTTGGCGAATTCAAGATACCAATCGCAGAACTCGCCCCAGACCCCGTGATAAAGGGCGTGGGCGGCTTCGTTGAATTTGTATTCGGCGAGCGCCTGCTCGACGCGCTGAGTCAGCGCCACGACCCGCCCCACGGCCCAGCGATTGGCCGGCTGCCGGCAGCGGGCCGGATCGAAGGCCGGATCGAGACGGCATTCGTTGACCTGACAGAAGCGCGCCGCGTTCCACATTTTGGTGGCGAAATTGCGGTAGCCCTCGACCCGGCTCTCGGACATCTTCACGTCGCGCCCCGGCGCTGCCATCGCGGCAAGCGTGAAGCGCAGCGCATCGCAGCCGTAGCGGTCGATCAGGTCCAGCGGGTCGACGATGTTGCCCTTGGCCTTCGACATCTTCTGGCCATGCTCGTCGCGCACCAGGGCATGGATGTAGACCGTGGCAAACGGCGTCTCGCCCATGAAATGCTCGCCCATCATCATCATCCGGGCGACCCAGAAGAAGATGATGTCGAACCCGGTGACCAAAACGTCGCCGGGGTAATAGCGCGCCAGTTCCGGTGTCTTGTCCGGCCAGCCGAGCGTGGAGAATGGCCAAAGCGCGGAGGAAAACCAGGTATCGAGCACGTCCTCGTCGCGCTTCAGTTCGACCTCATGCCGGTACTTCTTCGTTGCCTCGGCTTTGGCCTCGTCTTCCGTCATGGCGACGAAGATTTCGCCGTCCGGCGCATACCAGGCGGGCACCTGATGACCCCACCAGAGCTGGCGCGAGATACACCAGGGCTGGATGTTGCGCATCCACTGGAAGAAGGTGGCCGTCCACTGCTCCGGCACGAACACGGTCCGGCCCTGTTCCACCGTGGCGATGCAGGGTTTCGCCAGCGCCTCGGCGTTCACATACCATTGGTCGGTCAGCCAGGGCTCGATGACGACGCCGGAACGGTCGCCATGGGGGATCGTCATCGCATGGGGCTCGACCTTTTCCATCAGCCCCACCGCCTCGAAATCCTGCACGACCTTCTTGCGCGCCGCCTCGCGTGATAATCCGTGATAGGCGGGCGGCACGTTGTCGTTCAGCCGCGCATCGGCATCGAAGATGTTGATCATCGCCAGCTTGTGGCGCCGGCCGACCTCGAAATCGTTGAAGTCGTGAGCCGGGGTAATTTTCACCGCACCACTGCCAGCTTCCGGATCGGCATATTCATCGGCAATGATCGGGATCAGGCGGTCGGCCAGCGGCAGGCGCACATTCTTGCCGATCAACGCCTTGTGGCGCTCGTCATCCGGATGCACCGCCACGGCCGTGTCGCCCAGCATGGTCTCCGGCCGCGTCGTGGCGACCACGATGAAGCGTCCCGGCTCGCCCTCCACCGGATAGCGCAGATGCCAGAGCTGACCCTTGATGTCGCGCTGCTCCACCTCGAGATCGGAAATGGCGGTGTGCAGCTTGGGATCCCAGTTCACCAGCCGCTTGTCGCGATAGATCAGGCCCTTGCGATAAAGGTCGACGAAGACCTTGCGCACGGCATGGGACAGGCCTTCATCCATGGTGAAGCGCTCGCGCGCCCAGTCGGCGGAGGCGCCCAGGCGGCGAAGCTGGCTGACGATGGTGCCGCCGGATTCCCG
>CAZQLF010000136.1:4720-7205 GCA_964594035.1 uncultured Rhodospirillaceae bacterium
TCGACGACCATTTGGGTGGCGATGCCGGCATGATCGGTGCCGGGCTGCCAGAGCACGTCGCGCCCGCGCATGCGCTCATAGCGGACGAGCACATCCTGCAGAGTAAAGGTGAGCGCATGGCCCATATGCAGCCGTCCGGTGACATTGGGCGGCGGCATCATGATGGTGAATGGTTTGGCCGGTGAGCTGGGGTCGCAGGCGAAATAGCCGCCCTGCTCCCAGCGCGCGTAATGCTTGGTCTCGACCTCGGCCGGGTTGAACGTTTTTTCCAGCATGCAGGCTTGTTTAAGGGCCGCCCGGCAGGCTGGCAAGGGGCGCTGCGGCCGAGAATTGCAGGTCAGCCTCAGGTGCGGCGGCTGATTTTGTCGATTTCCTGCTGCACCAGCCGTTCGACGATTTCCAGAAGGTTGGCGTTGAGCCATTCCTGGATCTTGGGCTCCAGCGACTGGCGGACCAGTTCCTCCAGGCTCGATACCCCGATTGCGCCCGCCAGCGGGTTCGCAGGCGCGGGCCCCTGGCCGCGTACGCGTGACAACTGTTCCAGCACCGCTGCGGGGGTCACCAGCGGCTCCGGCGCAGCAAGCCCGACGCGCGGCCGGTCGGAATCAGAGGCCAGCTTGGGCGCCGGGCGCGGCAGTGCATCGGTCAGCAGCAGCACATCGAGCGGCGCGGATGAGGGCGGCAAAACACGTGCTGGCGAAATCCCGCGCTTCCCCAACGCGACCACGGTGCCGTCCACGGCAACCATTTGGGTCAGGACCAATTCTTCGCCGGCGGCCGCATGGCCGCCCAACACACCCGAGACGGCGCTTGGCGCCGCAGGCTCGGGCGCTGCGCTGGGTTCGGGCACAGAAGAAGGAGTCTGCGGGACGACAGGCTCGGCAGTTGGCGGCGGAGGTGCGGCCGGCGCCGGCGCGCTCGGCGGTGTCACGATGACCGGCTTGAAGGCGACGGACGGTGCAGTCTCGACTTCGGCGGGCGGCGGGCTGGATGGCGGATCGGGCGGCAGGATCTCCGGCGACGTCTGCTCGACAGGCTCGGGCCGCGGCAGCGGCGCGAGGCGGACACCAGGCGGAGGCTGAATTTGATCTTCGGCAATGATGCGGCGAATGGAAGCGAGGATCGCCTCCATCGACGTTTCCGTCGTGCCGAGCGGCTCGTTCATGTCGTCCTTGGTACCCTCCAAGGCTCGCGCCCTACAAGCGCCGCCCCCTTCAATAGCACAGTCGCCGCGGGGGAAGGCAGGGTCAGAAGACGAACCCCGGCTGGGGCTGGAATCCTGGCAACGGATGGATCGCCGCATCGAAAAGTGCGCGATGCGACAGGACATTTGTCCGCTTCGTGTGGAGAACAGCCTGACCGACACCGCGCTCGCTCTTGGTCACGGCCATCAGGCGGCCGCCATCGGCCAGCTGGTCGAACAGCGCCTGGGGAATGATGTCTGCCGATCCTTCCAGCAGGATCAGGTCATAGGGGGAGCCGCGCGCCCATCCCTCGGTCAGCGGCCCTTCCACCTGTGATGCGCCCATGATGCTGAGGCGGGCGAACTGTTCGCGTCCGCGCACGGCCAGGGCCGGATCGCTCTCCAGCGCCATCACCGACTTCACCAAAGGTGCCAGCACAGCCGCGCCATAGCCGGTGCCCGAGCCGACAACCAGGACGCGATCGCCATCGCGCGGGTCGGCCTCCTGGGCCAACCGGGCAAAGATCATCGGTTCCATCAGATAGCGGCCGCCGCCGAGCGGGATATCGTCGTCGACATAGGCGGCATGGCTGCGCTCGACGGGCACGAACTTCTCCCGTGGCACCGAGGCGAGCGCCGCCAGCAGCGCCTCATGGGTCACCTTGTTCGTCCGGATCTGGCTCTCCACCATGTTCCGGCGCGCTGTCTCGTAGTCCATGCCACTCTCCCAAAAGCGGGCGCATCTTAACCCGAGTTTCTTACAGGAATCACCATCGCACCGGAGCGAAATCTTTGGCGGATCGCCCGGCAAGCCTGGACGGTTTCAACGGCCGGACAGGCGGGATATTCTCGCCCCCGCCCCGTTTTCAGGAGAATGGCCTTGCGCAAGCGTTTTCGCGGCACCACCAGCTACATCACCTCGCGCGACCTCGAGGTCGCGGTCGATGCATCGATCACGCTGGAGCGGCCGCTGCTGGTGAAGGGCGAGCCCGGAACAGGCAAGACCATGCTGGCCTTCGAGATCGCCGCCGCCATGGGCCTGCCGCTGATCCAGTGGCACATCAAATCGACCACCAAGGCGGCGCAGGGTCTTTATGAATACGACGCGGTTTCGCGACTGCGCGACGGACAGCTGGGCGACCCGCGCGTCCATGACATCGCCAATTACATTGTGCATGGAAAACTATGGGATGCCTTCCAGGCACCCGATCCGGTGGTGCTGCTGATCGACGAGATCGACAAGGCGGATATCGAGTTCCCCAACGATCTGCTGCTGGAACTCGATCGCATGGAGTTCTTCGT
>CAZQLF010000137.1:0-7187 GCA_964594035.1 uncultured Rhodospirillaceae bacterium
AAAAACCGGCAAAGGACTATTCCCGCCGCAAAATCCAACTTTGGTTTGGCCTTCGCTTGGAGGGGCAAGGATCTCGGGAGCTGCCTGGCGGAGGCCCAGCGCAACAAGGCGCGCCTGCCGCTGACCGCCCTCGTCGATCAGTTCTATGCCCAGGTCCAGGCGCGCGGCGGCAGCCGCTGGGATACATCGAGCCTGATGCATCTGCTGGCCAACGACTAGGGAGAGGCAGGCCATGCGCGCCTATGTGATCGTTCAGGTCGAGGTTCACGATCAGAAGCCCTATGACCTCTATCGCAAGGACGTGCTGGAAACGATCGAGGCCTATGGCGGCCGCTTCCTAGTGCGAGGCGGCCCGATGACCGTGCTCGAAGGGACCTGGGCCTTTCCCCGCACGGTCGTCATCGAGTTTCCTTCGCGCAAGGATGCGGAAGCCTGGTACCGCTCGCCGGCCTATCAGAAGATCCTGCCGCTGCGCCTGAAGGCGGCGAAGACGAACTTCATCATCATCGACGGCGCGGCGTAGAAAGTTCATCGGCCGCGGCCCCCTTTAGGCCGAGCCCGCGGATCGACGTCTTCTTTCTTCGCTTGCCAAGCCGTGGATGCCCGGCTCAAGGCCGCGCATGACGAAAAGAGAAACGGTGTGGCCGGATTCCAACTTTCAACCGTCATGCTCGGGCTTGACCCGAGCATCCATCCTTATTGCCAGCGCTTTTCTTCTTCTTTGACCGCAACCCAGACAGCTTCGAGGCGATCGAGGCCGGCGCTGGCGAGATCGCAGATGCCGGCCGCCCGCAGGCGATCCTCGACAGCCTGGAAGCGCCGCTCGAACTTGGCGTTGGTGGCCCTGAGCGCCGTTTCCGGATCGATGTCCAGGTGGCGCAGCAGGTTGACGCAGACGAACAGCAGATCGCCGCATTCTCCCTCGATGGCCTTGCGCTCGCCATGGGCGATCGCCGTTTTGATCTCGCCGAGTTCTTCCGCGAGTTTTGCCTCGATTTCGCCAACAGCGCTCTCCGCCGGCCAGTCGAACCCGGCCCGCGCCGCGCGCCTCTGCAGTTTGAGGGCACGGGTGAGAGCGGGAAGGCCGGTGGCGACCCCGTCCAGGGCGCTGGCCGGCCGTCCCTCGGCCTCAGCCTTGTTCTGCCGTTCCTCGGCCTTCTGGGTCTCCCAGGCCTTCGTCTGGGCCGCAGCACCCTCGATGCTGGCATCGCCGAAGACGTGGGGGTGGCGTTTGATCATCTTGGCGTTGATGGCCCTTGCGACGTCGTCGATGTCGAAAGCCCCGGCCTCGCGCGCCATCTGGGCGTGGAAGACGACCTGAAGCAACAGGTCGCCAAGCTCGTCGCGCAGCGCCGCCATGTCGCCGTGCTGAATGGCGTCAGCGACCTCATAGGCTTCCTCGATGGTGTAGGGCGCGATGCTGGCGAAGTCCTGCTCTATGTCCCAGGGACAGCCACGTTTGGGGTCGCGCAAGCGCGCCATAATGGCGATCAGGCGCTCGAGGGGTGGCAGGCTGGCATCGTTCGGGTCGGCCGGCCGACGGTCGGAAGCGCTCATGACAGGTTCCTGGGGAAAGCGGGGATGGATTTGTGAGGGCGAAGATAAAGGGCGCTCCACCCCATGTCCTGCCTGCTATTCATACATCGCATAATGTATATTATGGTAAATATTAGCATATCCGCATGAACACGATGCTTTGGGGCTTTCGTGGGTGTCAGCGTCGAACCCACGGCCCGCCAGCGTGAGCGTCGCGGGGCAATTGCGTAAAGCCGGGTGCCGCGCCACCGTTGGATGAGGCCACAGGCAAGAATCTCTTGCAGATTTAGGCTTCTCCGGGAGATTCCTTTGATCTAGAATCAACACCATGGCCGGACGCGTTCACGAGCAGAGCGGAATGAAATCGATGGCGGAGCACGCCATCCATTCCCGCCCCTCCGCCGCCCAACTCGGCTGGTTGAAGCGAGGCTTGAAACAGCCCGGCGGCAAGCTGCCGCTCTTCGACGAATGGGGTCAGCGGGTGAACGAACAAACGATCCGCAGCTGCATTGCGCAGGGCTGGGCCGAGCCATGGTTCGCCAATCCGCTGAAGCCGGAATGGCTCGTCTGCAAGCTGACTGACGCTGGTCGCAGCCTGATCGAACACTGAGCGCCCGCTCCGCCCTTTAGCCGGCAGCAGGTGCCTTCCATTCCAGATAGACGCTATCCACCCACTCGTCGCCGACCTTGAGCGTGCGTTGCGCGCGTCCCGTTTCGGCGAAGCCCAGCCGCGTCAGCAGCCGCAGCGAGCGCTCGTTGCGCGGATCGACATCGGCACGGACCGATGGCAGTCCGCGGGCAAAGGCCCTGGCGGCGATTGCACCCACGGCCTCGCCGGCGAAGCCACGGCCCCAGGAGCCGGGCGCAAAGATCATGCCGATCTCATTCCCGGACCAGAGGCCCGCCTTGCCGATCACCTCGCCTTCATGCAGGGCGATGAAATCGTCGGCCTCTCCGGACGCGACCGCCGCGAGGGTCTTGGCGATCCAGGCTTCGGTCTCGCTGAAGTCGCGGTGCGGCGGCGTCGACCAATACCGCATGGCTTCGGGATCGCTCAGGATCGGATGGAACGCGGCCGCGTCCTCGGCGCAAAAGCGGCGCAGAAACAGTCGAGCGGTGCTGATTGTTTCCGCCATCGGCGCTCTTCGTTGCAGACAATGGGCTGCGGGAGAAATGGTCGGAGCGGCGGGATTTGAACCCACGGCCCCCAGCGCCCCATGCTGGTGCGCTACCAGGCTGCGCCACGCTCCGACCGGTCAATGCGACATCCGCCGGCGGGACTATGGGGCAAACCTCCGCCGACCGCGCGTTATATAGCTGCCGGACCTCCGGCGCGCAATCTTGGGATTTCGGGGTCGGCCTTTTTAGGGCTCGAGGAGCGCCAGCAGGCGGTCGCGCAGCGCGTTCAGCTGGCCGATGGCGATGGCAACTTCACGCCGGCGACGCTCACCCTCGCTCAACTGGCTCAAGTCGATGGTGTCGCCTTCCAGCGCCTCAACCCTCTCCTTCAGCGCCCCTTCGCGCATTAGGCGTTGCACGCCCTTGATGGTATAGCCCTCGTGATAGAGCAGGCTGCGGATCTGGCGCAGCAGCTCGACATCCTCGGGGCGATAATAGCGCCGGCCGCCGCCGCGCTTCAGCGGGCGCACCTGCGGGAATTTCGTTTCCCAAAAGCGCAGCACATGCTGGGGGACTTCGAGCTCGTCGGCGACTTCGCTGATGGTCCGGAAGGCGCTGGCCGATTTCTCGACCCGCCGGCCGGCCTGTGCCGGACGCTGGCCCAGCCCTTCCGGTTTGGGCTTGTTGGCCGGTGCCGAGGCGGTCAAGAGGCGGCCCCGTTGACGCGGTTTTTCAGGACGTGTGAAGCACGGAAGACCAACACCCGGCGGGGCTTGATAGGCACCTCCTGGCCGGTCTTGGGGTTCCGCCCGATCCGCTGGCCCTTAAGGCGCACGAAGAAGCTGCCAAACGACGAAATCTTAACGGTTTCGCCCCGGGTCAGTGCCTCGGACATCTCATTCAGAACCGCCTCCACCAATTCGGCAGATTCGTTACGGGACAGCCCGACTTCCTGATAGACGGCTTCGGCGAGGTGGGCTCGTGTGATGGTATCGTCAGCCATGGGGAGCGCCCTTAAACTGCGAGCGACTCTATGCATGAGTCGGAAAACAGTCAATTACAGAGGGATGGCGCCCTTTTTTCACCCACAGTCGATTCGTCATAGGCCCCAGGGGGCCGGTTTCGGCAGGTTACCAGCGGATTAGCGCGGAACCCCAGGTGAAGCCCCCGCCCATGGCTTCCAGCAATACAAGGTGACCGGGCTTGATCCGCCCGTCAGAAACAGCCTGGGCCAGAGCTAGCGGTATCGACGCCGCCGAGGTGTTGGCGTGACGGTCCACTGTCACCACAACTTTCTCCGGCGGAAGGTGCAGGCGCTGGCCCATGCTGTCGATGATGCGAAGATTGGCCTGATGTGGCACCAGCCAATCCACTTCCTTGCCGGCGATGCCCATGGCGGCGATCGCCACATCTACGGCTTCGCCCATTTTGACAACGGCATGACGAAAGACTTCGCGGCCTTCCATCTGCACGTAGCCGGTGGTGCGTGTCGCCGAAGGCCCGCCATCGACATAGAGCTGTTTGTAGTAGCGCCCGTCGGAGAAGAGGTGCGTGGTCAGCACGCCGCGATCGGCGATGGTGCCCTGCCCCTCGGTTGCGCGCAGCACCAGCGCGCCGGCGCCGTCGCCGAACAGCACGCAGGTGCCGCGATCGCTCCAGTCGAGGATGCGCGAAAAGGTTTCGGCGCCGATGACGAGCGCGCTCTTTGCCTGGCCCGCCTTGATGAAATTGTCGGCGGTGGCGAGCGCATAGACGAAGCCGCTGCACACCGCCTGGATGTCGAAGGCGGCGCCGCGCGTCATGCCCAGGCGCGCCTGCACCTTTGTCGCCGTCGCCGGAAAAGTGTGATCGGGCGTGCTCGTCGCCAGGACGATCAGGTCGACATCATCGCCCGTCATGCCCGCCTGTTTCAGCGCCGCTTCGGCGGCGGCGGTGGCGAGATCGGATGTGAGTTCGCCGTCGGCCGCGATGTGGCGCTGGCGGATTCCAGTGCGCTGGGAGATCCACTCATCGGTGGTGTCAAGACGCTTGGCAAGATCGCTGTTCGTCACGATCTTCTGCGGCAGATAGGCGCCGCAGCCGGCCACACGCGAACGCACGACCATCAGAGTGCGACGGCGGATGCCGGCGCGACGTTGCCGGCGGTGTAGCGGGCAAAGTCCTCGCGGATTTTGTCGAGCGATTTCTGGGTCACCATGTCGACGGCAACGCCGATAGCATTGGCAAAGCCCAGCGCATCGGTGCCGCCATGGCTTTTCACGGCGACGCCATTCAGTCCCAGGAAGATCGCGCCGTTGTAGCGCCGCGGATCCGTGCGCACGCGCAGCGCATTCAGCGCGGGACGTGCCAGGATGTAGCCCAATCGGGCGATCAGCGAAGCCTTGATGCTGCGCTTGAGGAATTCGGCGTAGAGCTTCGCCGTGCCCTCGAGCGTCTTGAGAGCAACGTTGCCCGTGAAGCCGTCGGTCACGATGACGTCGACCGTGCCGCGGGCGATGTCGTCGCCTTCGACGAAGCCGTGGAATTCGCCCGGCAGGCTGGTGGCGCGCAGGATGGCAAACGCCTCGCGCACCGCTTCATGCCCCTTCACTTCTTCCGAACCGACATTGAGCAGGCCCACCGTCGGCTTCAGGATGCCGAGCACGGTGCGCGCGAAGACGTGGCCCATCACCGCGAACTGCACGAGGTTGCTCGCATCGCAGCTGAGATTGGCGCCGAGATCGAGCATCACGCTTTCGCCGCGCAGCGTGGGAAAGAACGAAGCGATGGCCGGGCGGTCGATGCCCGGCAGCGTCTTCAGCACGAACTTGGCCATGGCCATCAGCGCGCCGGTGTTGCCGGCGGAGACGACACCGGCCGCCGTTCCGGCCTGCACCGCATCGATCGCCAGGCGCATGCTGGAACCGCGCCCCGCGCGCAGCGCGATCGAGGGCTTGTCGTCGCCGGCCACGACCTTGTCGGTGTGCACGATGCCGCTGACTTTGCGCAACCCCGAATAACGGCCGAGCAAGGGCTTTATGCGGCCCTCGTCGCCGAAAAAATCGAAGCGCACATTGGGAAAGCGCTGGCGGGCGATATTGGCGCCCTTGACCACCATCTCGGGTGCCCGGTCACCACCCATGCCATCCAGTGCAATGGTGAGGTTGCCCGTCACCGCATTGGCCTATGGGAGGGGCAGGAGCGCAGCGTCAGGCTGCGTCCGGCCCCGCAACCTCCCTGCCGTCGTAATACCCGCAGGCCGCGCAAACGTGATGCCGACGCTTCAACTCGCCGCAATTCGGGCATTCCAGCTACTTGGTCGACTTCAGCGCGAGGTGCGAGCGGCGCATGTTGCGCCGCGACTTTGAGACTTTCTTCTTCGGAACAGCCATAACTTCTTCTTTCTCGAAAAGCCCGAATTCGGGACATGGGCCCGCCCGGCAGGAATCTGCGAATAGCCGGGTCTGAACGGGCGCCCGCTATTTAGCCGAGAACGCCGCGCCGGGCAACCCCGGTGGGCACCAATATGGGTGTTAACAGGCGGGCGTCAGGGTCGTTTTTTCAGTTCCGCGAGGCCTGCAAAGGGCTGTTTTCCGCCGGCCACTGCCGGACCGGCCGTGAACCCCTCCGGCCCCAGCGACGCGCCCGGCGCGCGGGGATAGGGGTCGAGGGTAATGGCGAGTTGTTGGGCCAGCGCCTCCCCCAGGTCGATCTGCCCGTCGATCACCGGCTCCGGGGCATCCAGGCCGGCGAGGTCAAGGTCATCATCCTCATCGCCCTCAACGGCGGACCCGCCATAACTCAGCGCAAAGTCGGTCTCGATATGGGCGGGCACAGGGGCAAGGCTGACGACACAGCTCTGCACCACGTCGGCCGAAAGATGGCCGCTGACGTGGATCACGTCGCCCGCCTGGCGCTGCAGCTCCAGCACCGCACCGAGATTGTCGAGAGAGAGCAGCCCGAAGCGTTGCGCCAAGGCCTTGCGCTCGGCGGGCTCGGCCGCAATCTCGCGGCGCTGGAGGTGATTGGAAATCGTGTCGGCTGCCACGAGCCGCGAGAACTCCGGCGCGCCCTGCCGGCCGCTCACGATGATGCCCCTTCCGCCAGCACAGGTGCTGGAAAGTTCGGCGTCGCTGCTTCGAAGTCAGCGAGCGGCTGCACCGACAGCGCAGCCGTTGCGGCATCGACATAGCGTGCCATCGCCGCGAGCTGTTCGGGCTGCGGCGAGACGGTGCCGAAAAGATTGCGGGTAAGTGCCTGGGGCATATCGGCTGCCTTCTCGGCCGTTTCATAGGCAGCGACCCGGCCGTAGAACGCCGTCGCCATCCGCTTGACCCGCTTGCCGACGCCGAGATCCCCCGCCCCCATTTCGCGCAGACTCGCATCCAGATCGGCGAACAGGACATCGACCAGTGCCTGGGCCAGCGGCTCGCCCGCTTCACCCGCGGCGCGCAGGCGGCGGAGCACGAGATAGGCATGGAGCGCGATCATCTCGAAGCGGCCATCGATGCTGTCGGGAACGCCGCCCGTGGCATAAAACGCTGGCGCGCGAG
>CAZQLF010000138.1:0-6598 GCA_964594035.1 uncultured Rhodospirillaceae bacterium
ACGATGAAGGGATCGTTCAGGTGATACTTCTCGCGAATTGCGGCGAGCGTGGACGGATCGGAGGGCCGGGATCCGAGCAACGCGCGGGCCGGGTCGCCGGGCGCCAGATGCACCAGCGCGAAGACACCGAAGGAGACGATGATCAGCAGCGGAATGGCGATCGCCAGCCGCTGCAGAATGAAGCGCAGAAGGGCCGAGCGCTGCATCAGGTGATCTTAAGATGGCGGTCGAACCAGCCGATCGCACGATGCCAGGCATCGCGGCGGTGCCCGCGCTCGCGAAAGCCATGGCCCTCGCGCGGATAGACCACCAACTCGCTCTCGCAGCCGCGCTCCCGGAGCCCCGCATGGAACTCCTGGGCCTGGCCCAGCGGCGTGCAGCGATCGAGCGCGCCATGCAGGATCAGGGTAGGCGTCGTGGGCTTGTCGAGGCGCAGGACCGGCGAGCGGTCGAGCGCGATGTCGCGGTAGCGCCGTTCGGTCAGCGGACCGCCGCAGATGAGGGCGCTGAATTCGTGATTGCAGGAGTAATGACTGCTGATGTTGTTGCAGATTCCCGAGATCATCACCGCGGCACGGAAACGCTCCGATGTCGCCACCGCCCAGGCGGTCATGTAGCCGCCATAGCTGACGCCGGTGACGCCGAGGCGCCGGGCATCGCCAATGCCTTGGTCGATGCACCAATCGATGCCGGCGAGGATGTCCTCGAATTCAGCACCGCCCGGATCGCCAATATTCATGCGGCCGAATTCCTGGCCCCAGCCGACATTGCCGCGATAGTTCGGCAGGAATACGGCATAGCCCGCAGCCACATGGGGAAGCGTGAAACCCGGATTGAAGGCGTGTTTGGCGGCCCAGCTCGGGCCCCCATGGATATCGACGATCATGGGCAGCGGCGCGAGCGGCCGATCCTTGGGCAGGAGCACAAGCCCTTCGAGCGCGAGACCATCCCGGCCCTTCCACGACACGGCGCGAATCTCAGGATAGCCGGGGAAGTTCTTCTCCAGCGCGCCGTTCAGGCTCGTGATGCGCCGCCAATTGCCGCCGGGTTTGTTTTGCTGGGCAATTTCCGGCGCCTGGCCTTCGCTTTCGCGCACCGCGACATAACCTTCGCCGCCGGGCGAAAGAGTGATGCTGGCAAGAAAGCTCGTCGTCCCGATGATGGCATCGTCATGGGCTTTTGCCTCCGTGGTGCCGTCCAGTTTCACGACGCCGTGGACCGCGCCGAGCCGTTCCCAGCCGGCGAACCAGAGCGAGGTCTCATCCCGCCAATGGATCGAAGTTACATTCTCGAGCTTGCCATGTGCGAGGATCGAGACGTCCCGGCTTCCGAGGTCGAGCAGATGGATTTCGCCGGCAACAAGGCCGCGGTCGCTTGACCAGCTTTCCAGGAAGGCAACGCGCCGGCGCTCGGGATCGACGGCCGGACCCATGATCTGCCAGCGCGGCTCATGGAGGACCGTCGCTCGCCGCGTGGCGAAATCGATGCGGGCAAGCTTGGTGTGATACCAGCCGCGTTCGCTGGCGTCGGATGAAACGATGGCGACCGCCTCATTCCCGCCGAGCAGATCGAATTCCCAGACCGTGAAATTCTTCGGCCCGATCTCCGTCGTCTCGCCACTTGCCGCGTCGACACGATAGAGCCGCCGGCGCGCATCGACCGGATTGGTGACGGCCGGGTCTTCTTCATTGCCCCAGGCCAGGCGCACCGCGCCCGAGGTGGCCGCCGCATCCAGCCCGCGATCGGCGGCTAGAATGATCAGAGACCGCGCGTCCGCACTCCAGCGGATGTCCTCGATGGTGCCGGGAATGTCGCCCAGCGGCCGTGGCGGTTCTGTGGGTGCACTCTCCAGCAGATAAAGCGCCATTTTTCCGGCGAGCGCCCGATCCGAGGCGAAGGCGAGGCGGTCGTCCGACGGCGAATAGCGGCAAAGCCCGTCGCTGCCGGGACCGAAGGTCAGCTGTTCGCTGCGGCCCTCGAAATCGAAGCGCCAGATACGGCTGGCGGGGGACTGGCGCGCCTCGCGGACGGACGGGCTGATGGTGGCGGCAAGCGCCTTGCCGTCGCGCAGGAAGGACAGGTCGGAGGGATGCTGGAGACGGTCGAGCGCCTCAAGGCAGGCGGTCAGAGCATGCATGATTTATCCCGGTGCGTATGTCCCGGTATCATAGTGGCCGGCATCATCGTGGAACGGGGCCGCAGAACATCCGCGGCCCCGTCCGACAATCATCCGGCAGGATCAGGCCTGGGTAAAGCCGCGCAACACCCAGGGCGTGTTGGACCAGAAGGCGTTGAAGCCGGTGAAGTTGTACTTGGTGCTGAGCGCCATGGCAGTGGCCGGCCAGAAAATCGGCACCAGCGCCACATCGTCATTGGTGATCTTGAAGATCTGCTTCAGCGCATCGGCGCGGGTCTTGGGATCCGATTGCTGGGTTGCCGTCTCCAGCAGCTTGTCGACGGCCGGGTTCTTGTAGTTCGACCCGTTCATATTGTCCTTGATGGCGTTGGCGCTGGCATAGAACAGGTAGGGGTAGTTCGACGGGTCCGGGAAGTCGGGGAAATAAGCCATGATCTGGACGCCCAGATTCTCGTGGCGGAAATAGCCGGCGAGCCACTGGTTGCTGTCGAGTTCCTGCACCTTCATGGTGATGCCGATCTGCTTCAGGTTCTCGGCCACGCTCTGCATCATGTTGACCATGTAGGGATCGTCTTTCGACGTCGGCACCGACATCTCGAATCCGTCGGGGTGATTGGACATCTTCAGCTCGGCCTTCGCCTTCGCCAGATCGAAGCTGTAATTGTCGAGGCTGCTGTAGAAGCTCCTTACATCGTCGGCCGGCAGGATCCCCGCCCACATGCTGGGGGAATCGATCACCCAGGCGGGCTCGCCATTGCCCTTGAGGAGAGCCTGGACGAGACCGGCACGGTCGACGGAATAGGCGATCGCGCGGCGGACGTGGACGTCATCGAAAGGTGCCGCGGTGTTGTCCAGCGTCAGGCAGTAGAAGCCCAAAGACGGGGCCGTGATGACCTTGACGTTGGAGAGCTGTTTCCACTGATCGATATCGGAGATCGCGATATCGAATGTGCCGTCGATATCGCCGTTCTGCATGGCGAGCAGGCGAGTCTGGCGGTCGGCGATGGCCTGGAAGCTGATGCGCTTGGCCGGCGGCTTCGGGCCCCAATAGTTCTCGTTCACTTCCATGATGGCGTGATCGGCCGGCGCGAACTCCACCAGCTTGTAGGGGCCGGTGCCGATGGGCAGGACCTGGGGCGTGCCGATATCCTTCATATGCGCGTCAAGCTGGGCTTTCTTGTGGATGAAGCCGGCCATATGGGCCGTGGTGAATTGGAACTGGACGTTCGGGCTCTTCAGCTTGACCGTCACTTCGCTGGGGCCGCTCGCGCTGATGCTGTCGACGGAGCTGTAGAAGGGCGCCAGCTGCGAGCCCCAATCGGGCATCGAATGCAGCTTCATGGTGGCGATGACGTCATCGGGTGTGACCGCGCTGCCGTCGCTGAACTTGGCGCCGTCGCGGATGTGATACGTGTAGGTCGTCTGATCGACCTGCTTCCAGGTGTCCGACACCGCGGGCACTAGCGCCAGGTCGTTACCGAAGGCGAGCAGGCCTTCCTGCACCAGCGACATGATCGCGCCGGTATAGGTCTGCCAGGCATGGGGCACGAAGAGCGTGTCGGGCAGGGACGGCAGCGCCCATTTGATTTCCTCGATCTCGCCGGCGGCGCTCGCCGTTTTCAGTGCCGTTCCGAACATCGCGGCGGTGGCGGCGGCCGAAGCCAACGCCAAAAACGAGCGACGGCTCGTGGTCTCGAACATGGGATTTCCTCCTGATGAAACCGGCGTTGCCCGCCGGCCGGTTGTGGGGCGCATCGTATAATGTATAAAGGGTGCGTCAATCTGTATCGCAGTCCGTATCAGGTGTTACACGGACGCGGCGCGGCGATATCGGGAATCTTTCGTAGTATTTTTTGCGGTTAATGCCAGATTAGCGTCTGAGGAACGTCGTGTTCGGGGACTACCGTGTTTGCCAGGCGCTCCAGCGTTGACCGCAAGACCGTGGCCGAAGCCGTGGCCGACACGCTGCGCACGCGCATTCTTTCCGGCGATCTCGGCGAAGGCGAACAGCTGCGCCAGGAAGTCCTGGCAGCCGAGCTCGGGGTCAGCCGCATTCCGCTACGCGAAGCCTTTCGCTTGTTGGAGGGCGAAGGGTTGATCACCATCGCACCCCATCGTGGTGCTGTGGTTGCCGTTCGTTCGCCGGAAGAAATCGGCGAGCTGTTCGACCTGCGGGTGTTGCTGGAACCCGACATCCTGCGTCATGCGATTCCAAAACTGACGGAGCGCGACCTGCGCGAAGCGGCCGACATTCTTGCCGGCTACAACAAGGCGCTGATCGCACGCGATGTGGAAGCCTGGGGCCGTCTCAATACGCAGTTCCATCTGGCGCTCTACCGGCCAGCGGAACGGCCACGCTCGCTGGCGCTGGTGCGTTCGCTGTTGGACCAGACCGACGGCTATACCCGCATGCAGCTGCTGCTGACCGGCGGGCAAGTGCGCGCCCAGCGCGAGCATACCGAACTCCTGGAGCTTTGCCGCGCGCGCAAGACAACGGCGGCGGCCAAGCTGGTGGAAGATCATGTGCGCGAGGCGGGACGCAGCCTCGTCGAATTCATGCGCAAGCAGGCGGCCAGAAAAAAATCCTGACCGCCTGTTGCGATTAGCAGACTTAGGCGGCTGGAGTTTTACGCCGCTTTCAAGCCGACATCGGCCAGCTTGGGGCGCGTGGCAATCGCCTTTTTCATCATCGCTTCGACTTCCGCGCGCTCGGCCCCCTGCAAGGCCAGCCGCGGCGGGCGGGTGCGCTCGCTGCCGCGGCCCATGATCTGCTCGCAGAGCTTGATGCACTGGACGAGATCGGGGCGCGCATCGAGATGCAGCAGCGGCATGAACCAGTCATAGAGCGGCTGGCATTCGGCATAGCGGCCGGCCCGCGCCAGGCGGAACAGCGTCTCGCCCTCGCACGGGAAAGCGTTGGAGAGGCCCGAGACCCAGCCGACCGCGCCCAGCATGACGCTTTCCACGATCACATCGTCGAGGCCGCAGAACAGAATGAAGCGCTCGCCGACCATGTTGCGGGTATCGGTGAAACGGCGGGTATCGCCGGAGGAATCCTTGAAGGCGACGATGCTGTCGATGGGGGCGAGCGAGGCCAGGATGTCCGGCGTTACATCATTGCGATAAATCGGCGGGTTGTTATAGACCATGATCGGCAGGTCGCAGGATTTCGCCACGCCTTCGAAATGCGCCTTGGTCTCGTGCGGCTTGCAGGAATAGACCAGGGCGGGCATCACCATGGCGCCGTCGACGCCGGCGCGCCGCGCTTCCCTGGCCATGTCGGCGGCGAGCGGCGTGGTGTACTCGGCGATCCCGGCCAGCACCGGCACGCGGCCCTTCACCACATCGACCGCGGCTTCCAGGATTGAGACTTTCTCGGCCTTCGAGAGCGAGCAATTCTCGCCCACGGTGCCGGCGATGATTAGGCCGGAGACGCCATCGCGCAGCAGGCCTTCGATGACCTTGCGGGTGGCGTCGAGATCGACGCTGAAATCGGCGCGAAACTGGGTGGTGACGGCGGGGAAAACCCCGTTCCAATGGACCGACGGCTTGCTCATGACGTTCTCCTGGACGATGCCGGTTATAATGATTGTATATTGTATATTCTTTTGCTTGTCAACCCAAGCCTACCGGTAGCGGGCGATGGCGCGGCGCAGGTGCTCGAAGCTGTGGCGCCGGCCAAGGCCGGTCTCGATGATGACATCCGCCCGGCGGCGCTTTTCGGCATCGGGCATCTGGCGTTTTTCGATCCCCGCCAGCTTCTCCCGCGTCATCCCCGGCCGGGCCAGGACGCGGGCGCGCTGGATCGCGCGGGGCGCGCTGACCACGATCACCCCCTCGCAGCGCCTTTCGCCCCCGGTCTCGAATAGCAGCGGAATATCGAGGACCACCAGCGCCTGGCGTTCCCGGCGTGCTTTCGCCAGGAACGCGCGCTCGGACTTGCGCACCAGCGGATGCAGGATTTTCTCCAGCCGCTTGAGGGCCGCGGGATCGGCGAAGACGATGCGGCCAAGCGCGGCGCGGTCGATGGCAGCACCCGATTTGGCGCCGGGAAAGGCCTTGGCAACGGGCGCAACGGCCGCACCGCCTCTGCCGAGCAGCCGGTGGACTTCCGCATCGGCGTCGTGCACAGGAATGCCGAGCCGGCGCAACATGCGCGCCGCCGTCGTCTTGCCCATCCCGACCGAACCCGTCAGGCAAAGGATCTTCATCGGGGGACCTTCATGGGCCCGCCAGCCCGAATGCCTTTGAAAAAGTCCGGCCGACGATGACATTCGGGAACCCGGCGAGCTCCGGGATGAAGCTGGTGCGCGCGAACTCCGCGTAGGCCTCGTCCACCAGCACGACCGCGTCGGGTGGCACGGCAGCCGCGACTGCACGGATCGATTCGAGAGGTATCGCGACACCGGTCGGGTTGTTCGGGTTCGTCAGGAAAACGATTCGCGTGCGGGGCGTAATCGC
>CAZQLF010000138.1:6608-7180 GCA_964594035.1 uncultured Rhodospirillaceae bacterium
TTGACCATGCCTCCGCAACCCGGCAGGCAAAGAACTTTCTCCTGGGGATCTTCAAAGGCCCGCGAGAACGAATGCGCGAAATTCGGGGCTCACCGTCGGGGTGATGCCGAACCAGGCGGCAAAGCCGGGAGCCGCCTGATGCAGCAGCATCCCCAACCCATCGACAGCAACATTTCCGCGTTTGCGCGCCGCGGCCAGCAGCGGGGTTTCCAGCGGCACATAGACGATGTCATAGACCACCGCGGCTTTGGGCAGATGGTGCAGATCGATCTCCAGCGCCGGTTGGCCGGTCATGCCCAGGGTCGTGCTGTTCACCAGCAGGCCGGCGTCCTTGAGCGCCTCGCCGCGCCTTTGCCATTCGACCGGCTTAATACGTTCGCCGAACTCCGCGGCGAGTGCCGCGGAGCCAGCCTGGGTGCGGTTGACCAGCCGCATTTCGCCCACGCCTGCATCCAGCAGTGCCACGGCGATGGCGCGTGCCGCACCGCCGGCGCCCAGTACCACCACCGGCCCGTTCTTCGGCCGCCATTTGGGAGCCGCCGCCCTGAGATGCGCCAGGAAGCCGTAGCCAT
>CAZQLF010000139.1:0-4041 GCA_964594035.1 uncultured Rhodospirillaceae bacterium
AGTTCATTCGGGGACAATTCGCGGGTCACGGCCATACGGCTTTTCTCGCCGGGCCGGGTCAGGAACATCTTCATCTGCACCGGCGTGGTATTCTGGGCCTCATCGGGAATGGCGAAGCAATGGGCGAGCGTGCGGCCGCGCATGAAGGCAAGCGGTGCGATCTCGATCTCGCCAGCCGTGATGCGCCGCAGCACCTGATCGGCGGGCATCATGTCGTGGAGCGCGTCATAGAGCGGGCGCAGATAGGGATCGACCTTCTCGCGCAAATCGCCGGGCAGGAACCCCAACCGCTCGCCTGCCTCCACCGCCGGGCGCGACAGCACGATGCGGTCGATCTCGCCCTTGGTCAGCAGCGCCACGGCAACCGCGACCGCAAGATAGGTCTTGCCCGTGCCCGCGGGACCGATGCCCAAGGTAAGCTCATTTTCCTGCAGGGCGCGCATGTATTGCGCCTGCATAGGCGAACGCGGCGTGATGTGGCGCCGCTGGGTTCGGATCGCGAGCGCATCGCCATCGAACAGGCCCGGCTCGCTTACCGGCGTCTGCGCCCGGCGCACCGCCGCATCGACCTCCGCGAGATCGACATTGAGGCCGCGCTTCAGGCGCTGATAGAGCTGGCTCAAGACCTGCTTGCTCTGGTCGACGGCTTCCTGGGTGCCGGAAATCCCCACCTGATTGCCGCGCGAGACGAGCGACACACCGAGACCCTGTTCGATCCGGGCGAGGTGGCGGTCATGTTCGCCATAGAGCATCGGCAGCAGCCGATTGTCGTCGAATTGCAGGAACAGCGGCGGCGCAACGCCGAGGGCGGGTAGCGTGTTCACGCGCTGGGGCGCTCCATCGATGTCTCGGATAAGGTGGGTTTGCCTCGCCCATAGATCGGGACGGAAGCGGACGATTCAACCGGCTGGTCCATCAGCCGGCCCGACAGGCTGTTGGCGTGGGCTGCCTCGATCTTCACCTCGCCCACCTTGCCGATCAGGCTGGCAGGGCCGCTGACATGCACGCCTTGCAGATAGGGGCTGCGGCCGACCAGCTGGCCCGCATGGCGGCCGGTGCGCTCGAACAGCACCGGTAGCAGGCGGCCCGTGCAGGCATCGTTGAAGCTGCGCATCCGATCGCCAGTCAAGGCCTGCAGACGGGCAAGCCGTTCACTTTTTACCTCGTCGGCGATCTGGGTTTCCATCGAAGCTGCGGGCGTGCCGGGGCGCGGGCTGTATTTGAAGGAGTACGCAGCGGCAAACCCGATCTCCGCGATCAGATCGAGAGTCGCCTGGAAATCACGCTCGCTCTCGCCGGGAAAGCCAACGATGAAATCGGATGTCAGCGCCAGATCCGGCCGCGCACCGCGCAAGCGTTCGACGATACGCCGATAATCTTCGACGCGGTGGCGCCGGTTCATCGCCGTCAGCATCGCGTCGGAGCCCGACTGCACCGGCAGATGCAAATGTGGCATCAGCTTCGGTTCATCGCCGTGGGCTGCGATCAGTGCCTCATCCATATCGGCGGGATGCGATGTGGTGTAGCGGATGCGCAGCAGGCCATCGATCCGCGCGAGCCTGGAAATGAGTTGCGCGAGACCGCAGGCAGCCCCATCCGGCCCCTCGCCGTGATAGGCATTCACGTTCTGGCCGAGCAGCGTGATCTCGCGCGCGCCGCTTGCCACCAGGTGCTCCGCCTCGGCCAGCACGGCCGCGACAGGACGCGAGGCTTCGGCGCCACGCGTATAGGGAACGACACAGAAGGTGCAGAACTTGTCACAGCCTTCCTGCACGCTCAGGAACGCGCTGATGCCGCCGGCCGCATCCAGTTGCGGCAGGAAATCGAATTTCGATTCGCTGGGAAAGTCGGTGTCGAGCTGGGCACCGGCACCACGGGCAGCACGCGCCACCATTTCCGGCAGCCGGTGATAGGTCTGCGGCCCCAGCACGATATCGACATGAGGCGCGCGGCGCAGGATCTCCGCACCCTCGGCCTGGGCAACGCAACCGGCAACCGCGATGATTGTCTTGCGGCCATCCTGCGTGCGCTGCTGTTTGGTCACCTTCAGGCGGCCAAGCTCGGAGAACAGTTTTTCCGCCGCCTTCTCGCGGATGTGGCAGGTGTTCAGGATGACCATGTCGGCCGCTTCAGCCGTATCGGCCGCACCATAGCCCAGAGGCGCCAACGCATCCGCCATGCGGGCGGAGTCGTAGACATTCATCTGGCAGCCATAGGTCTTGATGAAGAGCTTTTTCGCCAAACTATCCGCCAGCAGGCTCGAAGGGATGCTGCGCGCTCAATGGCACGATGCGCGGATCTGTCCGCGTTGTGCGGGGACCGGCGGGGTGATGCGGGAAATGGCGTGTAACATGACCTAATTCTACCATTCCGCAGTCTGGCTTTGTAGCGCGATCATCATCGCTGCATGCCGGGAACCGATGATTCATGCCGGCCGGCCGGAAGCCTCGGCAGAAACCCTGATTTCGCCAGCCAGTTTGCTTTGCCAGCGCCCGGAAATGGCGTCGGCGAGCCCTTGTGCGATGGCCTGCCGGCAATATTCGGCCAGCGCCTTGCGCGAGCCGAATTCGTCGATGGTTACCGTTCGATGAAACTCCACCACCACTTTCACCGACCCCAAACCGGCGAAACTCCACAGATGGGGCGCGAGTTCCATGTCGCCATACCAGGCGAGCAGCGGGCGCAGCGAGCGGCCGATGGGAAAGCCGTTCAGTTCGCTATAGCCGATGGAAACCGGCTGCACCGGAACGGGGCCGCCACCCGACAGGCGTCGCTCCGCCACACTGAAAAGCGCGCTGTAAAACGGCAGGATGCGATTGCCGTCATCGCTGGTGCCCTCGGGGAACAGGATCAGATTGTCGCCAGCGGCCAGGCGCTGGGCGATTTCGTCGCGCTGGTTGCCGGTGCTCTGCGGCCGGCGGTCGACGAAAACCGTGCGCTGCAGACGCGCCAGCGTGCCGAACAAGGGCCAACGCGCCACTTCCGCCTTGGCAATGAAAGAGATGGGGATCAGCGCCGACAGCACCTCGATGTCGATGTAGGAGGTATGATTGCCGATGAACAGGGTCGGCCGTTCCGCGGACGGCGTGCCGCGCACGACGATCTCCAGACCGAACAGCCAGCACACCACCCGGTGATAGATGACAGGCAGCCGCTCGGCTCCCCTGGCGTGCAAGCGCAGCAGAACCATCTGCACGGGAATCAAAAGCAGGGTGAGCACGAGATAGCAGACGATCAGCAGAGTGGCGCGGATCGGCGAGTGAAGGCTGAGGTCGGAGGTATCGGCCTTGAAGCCGCGCCGGCGCCACTCGCCTGAATCGCGCGCCGCGGCTTCACCAGTGAGCGGACGCTCGGAAAGCGTCTCTTCGCCCAGCGTGAACGGTTCGCTCACGGCTCCGCCTTGCCGCCTTCGATACGGGTGTAGTGGCGGTAATACTTGCCGGTAACGCGCTCGGTCGCCACCACGACACAGACATCGATGGTGTTGAACTGCGGATCGACCACCGCGCCGTCACCGACGAAACCGCCGAGACGCAGATAGCCTTTCACCAGCGGCGGCAGCTCGGTCAGCGCCGCGCGGGCATTTACCTTGTCGCGCGGCATCATGTTCATGTCGAGATAGCGGTTGGGCAGCGCGCGCGGGCGCAAATTCGCCGGCGCAAGATGCTGGTGATGAAGATAGGAAAGCGACAGCGCGTGCTGCACCGGATCGGTGCCGTGCAGGCTGGCACAGCCGAACATCAGGCCGATGTCGTGATAAAGGACATAGTCGGCGATGCCGCGCCACATCAGCTGCAGGATGGAGCGCTGGCGATGGCCCGCGGCAATGCATGAACGGCCGAGCTCCAGGATCTCGCCCGGAAAGGCGAGCAGCTTGCTGATGTCGTACTCATCGACGGAATAGAACTGGCCGCGCCGGGCCGCGGCGGAGCGGCGCAGCAGGCGATAGGTTCCAACCACGCCGGCGGCACCAGCACCGATGGCATGGTCGATCATCAGCAGGTGATCGCAGTAATCGTCGAAACTGTCGAAGTCGCGGCG
>CAZQLF010000139.1:4051-7147 GCA_964594035.1 uncultured Rhodospirillaceae bacterium
CAGCGCGACATCTCCGGCGAGGGCTTCGCCGCCATCTCGTCATAGAAGACGCGATAACGCAGCGCCTGTGCCGCGCGCACTTCGCCATCGCCCTCGGCGAGGCGGACCTCGATGTCGCCGGCACGAATCTCGACTGGTCGCTGGCGCGCGACGTCCGGAAGCACCATCAGCGCTTGCCCCCACCGGAAGACCGCTTCGCGCCATTCTCCGACACCGCATAAAGCTCGAGACGATGGCCGACGAGTTTGTAGCCCAACTTCTCGGCCACCTTGCGCTGCAGAGCCTCGATCTCCTCGTTCTGGAATTCGATGACCCGGCCGGTCTGTACGTCGATCAAATGGTCGTGATGCGTTTCGCTGGTTTCCTCATAGCGCGCCCGGCCCTCGCCGAAATCCTGGCGCTTGAAAATGCCCGCCTCCCCGAACAGCCTAACTTGGCGATAGACGGTGGCGATCGAGATCCGCGGATCCATGGCGGTGGCCCGGCGATGCACCAACTCGACATCGGGGTGGTCGTCGGAATCCGACAGCACCCGCGCGATGATGCGGCGCTGCTCCGTCATCCTCAGCCCCTTGTCCTGGCAAAGCTGCTCGAGCCGCGAAGGCATTGCGATATTCCTAGAACAACAGCCGACGGGATAGAAGCCACCCCTCGTAGCCCGACCCCATGCTGCGAGCGTGGCGGATGCGCTTCGCCCAGCCGGCGGTCAGGCACCGACCCAGTACCGAAGTCCGAAATTATAAGTTAAACGGCCCGCCCCTACCACTTGCGTGGCAAGGCAATGCCGGCCGTGAACTAGCGGCGCCGGCGGGGTCTCGTGCCCAGGCCAATGGCCTTGGCCAACTTGCTGCGCTGCTTGGCATAATTCGGCGCCACCATCGGATAATCGGCGGGCAGGTTCCAGCGGTCGCGGTATTGCTCCGGCGACATGTTGTAGGCCGTGCGCAGGTGGCGCTTCAGCATTTTCAGTTTCTTGCCGTCTTCCAGGCAGACGATGTAGTCCGGCGTCACCGATTTCTTGACCGAGACGGCAGGATCCGGGCGTGCCGCCGGCGCCGGGCCGCCGGTGCTGGCCATGGCCAGCGCGTGATAGACCTCGCGGATCAACTGCGGCAATTCAGCCGACGGAACATTATTGTTCGACAGATGCGCGGCCACAATATCGGTGACCAGCGGCAGCAATTCAGTTGGCTTCGCAACGTCGCTCATTTCTGTCCAATCCTTCGAATAATGGGAAATCGCGGCGGATTATAGGGACGAGAGACTTCGATACAAGGATATAGTGCAGAACTTCCCGCTGAATACTGGCGCTACGATTAATTTTTGATTGTCGGCTGCGCACCACCGTCAATAGTGATGTCGCGCGCCATGACCAGCGCTGCCATGTCGCCATCAGCCCTGTGATAATAATCGGCACGACGGCCGACCTGCGCAAAGCCGGCTGTGCGATAGAGTGCGAGTGCCGTGGCATTGTCGGCAGCGACTTCCAGGAACAGACGGCGCGCTCCGCACGACGCCGCTTTGCGCATGCCGCCGAAGAGCAGTTGGCGCGCCAGTCCACGCCGGCGCCGCTCCGGCAGAACGCCGAGCGTGATGATCTCTGCTTCATCGCCGGCGCCGCGGATCATCAGAAAACCCGAAGGCGTATCGTGCTCCGGTTCCTCGGCGATCAGGGCGAAGGCACCGGGCATGGCAAGCAATGTCGCGAACGCATCGGCATCCCAGGCCTCCGTAAAGCAAACGGCGTGAAGAGCCGCAAGCTGCCCGAGCTCGCCGGCCGAGGCCGCGCGGATGGTGCAGCGCCCCTCCATCACGCGTTCTCGGCGGATCTCGGCAAGGTCACGTCGGCGGCGCGCAGATAAAGCGGGCGCGCAGGTAAAACATGATTGCCTGCCTCGGTCAGTCGAGCGATCGCGCGCGCATCGGGACGCAGGGCATGGCGTGCCAATACACTATCGGGCCCCGGCGGCAGGCGTTCGGCACCATCGCCCGCGATCAGCAGCGGGCCGGCAGGCCGGTGCCGCAGCAACGCATCGGGTGCCAGCACGAGTGGCTCACCCAACGACGCCAGCTTTTCATCAAAGTATTGGCCAAATAATTCCGCCCGTTTTGATTCGATCACCACAAGCAACGCCCGGCCAGCGCGTTCGGCTGGCGTGAGTTGTGCTGCGACCGCGCTGAAACTGTCGATACCCACAACCGGGCGCTTGGCTGCAAGCCCCATGCCGCGCGCCGCCGCGAGCGCGATGCGGATTCCCGTGAAACTGCCGGGCCCGACGCCGACGGCGATTGACGCAAGGTCGGCAAAGCCGGTTCCAGCTTCGCTCATCGCCGCCATCACCAACGGCATCAGCGCTTCGGCGTGGCCGCGATCCATCTTCTGCTCACGCCAGGAAAGAAACGTGCCATCGCGCCTCACCGCCACGGAGCAGGCAGCACCCGACGCATCGAGTGCCAGGATGGCGCCGGTTGGAATTGGGCCGCTCACGACTTGGCCCTTCTGCTCGCGGCGTGATAGGACGAGCGCGTCATCGATTCGTCAGGACACGCATGAGCCTGCTGCCCATCACCGCGCCCGAGAGGGACCTCGACATCCAGCTTGCCTACGCGACGGCAAACAACTTCCCCGGCAAGCCGAACTATCCCCATGCCCCGCCCTATCCTCACGCCGATCCGGCCGCGGCCCCCGACCGGGCGATTGTGCTTGCGCCCGCGCAGGGCTTTCGCTTTCGCATCTTCGATGCCTATCGGCCGACGGAAGCGCAGTGGGTCATGTGGAATCACACACCCGACCCGGAATTTCTCGCCGATCCCAGGCGCGGCTCGCCCCATTCGCGCGGCGTTGCGGTCGATCTCACGCTGCTCGATCACGAGGGCCGCGAGCTCGACATGGGCACCGGCTTCGATGCGTTCACGCCGCTCTCCCATCATGCGAGCCTCGCTGTTTCGGCCAGGGCGCAGGCCAATCGCTACACCCTGCTCGGCATCATGACGGCCGCGGGTTGGGACTTCTACCGGAACGAATGGTGGCACTACCAGCTGTTCAACAGCAGGACATATCCGCTCTACAGCAATTCGGCGATGCCGGAAGGGCTG
>CAZQLF010000140.1:0-7142 GCA_964594035.1 uncultured Rhodospirillaceae bacterium
TTCGTCTCCCACGCATTGAGTGGCGACAGATAAGAGCAGGCCTTCCTCCGATAGGGGAACCTGCCGAAATCCTCGGCCGCATAGACCTTGGCCTGCACCAGCGTCACCACAGGGCTCACCGTCGGCCACATATCCCAGACCGGGCCGGTCACCACGGTGTCCGGGGCGATGGAGGACTGATCCGACATGTTGGAGAAGGCGACGATGCCCTTGTCCTTCGCCGCTTCGATGACACCGAAGCGCTCGGCGAAGACAGCGTCGACGCCGGCCTCGATCTGGGCCAGGGCTGCTTCCTTCGCCTTCGGCGGATCGAAGAAGGAATCGATGAAGGAGAATTTGCACTTCACGCTTTTGTTCACTTCCTTGGCGCCCTGGGCGTAGGCGTTGACCAGCCGGTTCACCTCGGGAATCGGCATGGCCGCGACGGCGCCGATGGTGTTCGTCTTGGTGAGCTTGCCGGCGATCATGCCGCAGAGATAGGCGGGCTCATGGATCCAGTTGTCGAACACGCCGAAGTTCGGATCGGCTGGGCCTCCGCCGGAACCCATGCAGAAGGCAACCTTGGGATACGAAGCAGCCACGCGGCGCGATGCATCCTCGTCCGTGAAGGCATCGCCCATGACCAGGCCCGAGCCCTTGGCTGCGGCCTCGCGCAACACGCGGCCGAAATCGGAGGCCTTCACGTTCTCCGACCAGTGATAATCGACACCGAGGTCGGACTTCGCCTTCAGCAATGCAACATGGATCTGGTTGACCCAGGGCTCCTCAATCGGCGTCCCGAAGACGCCGGTCACCTTCAGCTTCGTTGCAGCCGCGGCCCCGCGCAACGGCAGGGCAGCGGCGAGCGCGCCGGCGGCGCTGAGGCGCAGCAGATTGCGGCGGCTGATGAACGGCAGATTTCGAATGGAATTCGACATGATGCTTCTCCCGATGTGACAGTGGCTGAAATTGCCAGGTACGAGACGTTCTGCGGCGTCTCTTGGAATCCAGAATCTGTGCAGAAAGACTAGGGTCAAACTGTCCAATTGGTCAAGTTCGACTGCCACGGCGCGGCCGCCGGGACTTATCCACAAGCCCGCAGCTGCGCAGCACCATGCGGGTGATCAGCCGGGTGCCGGTGGTGAAGTCTTCCGGCTTCAGGCGGTCGCGCTTCAGCACGGCGCGGATCTGGCACTCGAAATCGGCGTAGGTCTGGGTCGACGACCAGATGACGAAGAAGAGGTGAGGGGCGTCGACCGGCTGCATCAGGCCGCGCGCGACCCATTGGTCGATGACCTTCGCCTTGCCTTCCACCCAGCGCCGAACCTGATCGGCCAGGTAATCGGCAAGCTGGGGGGCGCCATGAAGGATTTCGTTGGCGAAGACCTTGGAGGCATAGGGCTGGCGCTGGGAGGCTTCCATCTTGGCGGCGATGTAGTCGCTGAGCGCCGTTGCCGGATCGGCCTCGGGCCGGATGCTGTCGCCGCTGGCAAGCCAGGCTTCCAGGATGCGCTCCAGCACCCGGCGATAGAGCCGCTCCTTGGTGCCGAAGTAGTAATGGACATTGGCCTTGGGCAGCCGGGCCTTGGCGGCGATATCGGCGGTGGTTGCCCCGGAAAAGCCTGTCTCGGCAAAGACCTGCTCGGCGGCATCGAGAATGCGGGCCTGGCTGGAGAGCCGCCGGCGCTCCCGCCGGGTGGTGCTGCCCTGCAGCAGCGGGCGGGATGAGGATTTACCGAGATTTCTGGTGATTGGCCGCTTCATTGCGCGCTCACGCTGAAATTGACCATTTGGTCAGATTGGGTCTAGCATTCCAGGAAGTCCAGAGGCTACGAAATCGAACCGGCGACGGGCAAGAAGCGCCAGGATGTACGATTGCCCAGGGAGGGCTCCGGATGAACGACCGACCATTCGATATCGCCGCCGGCCGTCTCGATGCGGCCGTGTATCAGGAAAACTTCGCCGATATCGCGCCACCGCTCGACGCGAAGCGGGCGCTCGTCGATTCCAGCCGCTGCTATTTCTGCTACGACGCGCCCTGCATCGAGGCTTGCCCGACCGGCATCGATATTCCGAACTTCATCCGCAAGATCGCGACCGGCAATGTGAAGGGTGCGGCCATCACGATCCTGGAGGAGAACATCTTCGGCGGCGCCTGTGCGCGGGTTTGTCCGACGGAAATCCTGTGCGAGCGCGCCTGCGTGCGCAATCTGTCGGAAGACAAGCCGGTCAATATCGGCGCGCTGCAGCGCTATGCGACGGATCATCTCTTCGCTGCCGGCATCCAGCCTTTCAAGCGCGCAGCCTCGACTGGCAAGCGCATCGCGGTCGTCGGTGCCGGGCCCGCCGGCCTTGCCTGTGCCCATCGCCTGTCCATGCTGGGACACGGCGTCACCGTGTTCGAGGCGCGCGACAAACTGGGTGGGCTGAACGAGTACGGTGTTGCGGCATACAAGATGCCGGACGATTTCGCCCAGCATGAGGTCGACTTCGTACTCGCGCTCGGCGGGATCGAGACGCAAACCGGCAAGACGCTCGGCGGCAATCTGAGCCTGACCCAGCTTCGCCGCGATTACGATGCGGTCTTCCTTTCGGTCGGTCTTGCCGGCGTGAATGCGCTGCAGGTGGAGGGCGAGGCGCTTCAGGGCGTGGAAGAGGCCGTCGGCTATATCGCGCGGCTGCGGCAGGTGGCCGACAAGGCAGCGCTCCCGGTTGGCCGCAACATCGTCGTCATCGGCGGCGGCAACACCGCGATCGACATCGCCGTGCAAACCAGGCGGCTGGGCGCCGAGAACGTGACCATCGTCTATCGCCGCGGGCCGGCGCAGATCAGCGCCACCCATGTCGAGCAGGAGTTCGCCCAGGTCAACGGCGTGACGATCAAATACTGGGCCAAGCCGACGCGCATCCTGGGGTCGGCCGGCAGGGTCAACACGATCGAGTTCGAATACACGACGCTGGATGAGGCCGGCCGGCTGACCGGTACATGCGAGCATATGAGCCTTGCCGCCGATATGGTTTTCACGGCCATTGGGCAGGTTTTTCTGCCCGACCCGGTCAACAAGGACGCGCAGGAACCCCTCCAGCTCAAGAACAACCGGATCGTGATCAACGCCGAGCACCAGACGTCATTGCCGGGTGTCTTCGCCGGCGGCGACTGCGTTGCCACCGGACATGAGCTCACGGTCCAGGCCGTGCAGGACGGCAAGCTCGCGGCCGACGGTATCGACCGACATCTGAAATCCAGGAGTCGCTAGGAGAGCGCCATGGCAGACCTTCGCACTGAATTCTGCGGCATCAAATCGCCCAACCCGTTCTGGCTGGCGTCGGCCCCGCCGACGGACAAGGAATACAACGTCGCGCGCGCCTTCAAGGCAGGCTGGGGCGGCGTGGTGTGGAAGACGCTGGGCGAGGATCCGCCCATCGTCAACGTGTCCTCGCGCTATGGCGCCCTTCACTACAACGACGACAAGATGATCGGGTTCAACAATATCGAGCTCATCACCGATCGCCCGCTGGACATCAATCTGCGCGAAATCAAACAGGTGAAGCGCGACTGGCCTGATCGGGCTCTCGTCGTCTCGCTGATGGTGCCCTGCGAGGAACACTCATGGGTTGCCATTCTCAAGGCTGTGGAAGAGACGGAGGCCGACGGTGTCGAGCTCAACTTCGGCTGCCCCCATGGCATGTCGGAGCGCGGCATGGGTTCGGCGGTGGGCCAGGTGCCCGACTATGTCGAAATGGTCGCGCGCTGGTGCAAGACTCACACTCGGATGCCGGTGCTGGTAAAGCTGACGCCCAATGTGACCAGTATCATGGGCCCGGCGCGGGCCGCCAAGCAGGGCGGGGCCGACGGTGTCTCACTCATCAATACCATCAACTCCATCACCTCCATCGATCTCAATGCCATGGCGCCGACGCCGACCGTGGACGGCAAGGGAACGCACGGCGGCTATTGCGGCCCGGCGGTGAAGCCCATTGCGCTCCACATGGTGGCGGAGATCGCCCGCCACCCGGAGACCAGGGGCATTCCCATCTCGGCCATCGGCGGGATCGGTACATGGAACGATGCGGCGGAGTTCATCGCGCTCGATGCCGGCACGGTCCAGGTCTGCACCGCCGCCATGCATTACGGCTTCAAGATCGTCGACGACATGATCGACGGCCTGGCGAACTGGATGGATGCGAAGGGCTACCGGACGATTGCGGACTTCCGCGGCAAGGCGGTGCCGAACGTCACCGATTGGCAGTTCCTGAACATGAACTTCAAGACCATCGCCAGCATCAACCAGGATCTCTGCATTACTTGCGGACTCTGCCATATTGCCTGCGAGGACACCTCGCACCAGTCAATCGCGGCCGATCGCAAGGACGGAAAACGCCACTACCGTGTGATTGACGAGGAGTGCGTCGGCTGTAATCTGTGCCAGCATGTCTGCCCGGTTCCCAACTGCATCACCATGGTGCCGGTCGAGACGGGCAAGCCCTATCTGAACTGGACGCAGCACCCCAACAATCCCATGCGCACGGCGGCGGAATAGCCGAAAAGTGCGGGGCGAAGTCAGCGGGAGGATCGATGAGCACCAACATCCGGATCGACGGCAACCGCCTGTGGGACAGCCTGATGGAGCTGGCCAAGATCGGCGCCACCGAGAAGGGCGGCGTGTGCCGGCTGGCGCTGACCGATCTGGACAAGCAGGCGCGCGACCTGTTCCAGAAATGGTGCACGGCCGCCGGCTGCACGATGAGCGTGGACAAGATGGGTAACATCTTCGCCCGTCGTCCGGGCAAGGATAACTCGCTGCCCCCCGTCATGACCGGCAGCCATATCGATACGCAGCCCAGCGGCGGCAAGTTCGACGGCAATTACGGCGTGCTGGCCGGCCTCGAGGTCATTCGCACCCTGAACGATTTCAATTATGAAACGACCCGTCCCATCGAAGTCGTGGTCTGGACCAATGAGGAGGGCTCGCGGTTTGCGCCCGCCATGGTCGCCTCCGGCGTCTTCGCCGGCGTGTTCGATCTCGATTACGGCCTCGGCCGCAAGGACGTCGACGGCAAGACCATGGGCGAGGAGTTGAAGCGCATCGGCTATGCCGGTGAGGCGCAATGCGGCGGCCGGCCCATCTCGGCATTTTTCGAAGCCCATATCGAGCAGGGCCCGATCCTGGAGGCCGAGAACAAGACCATCGGCGTGGTCCAGGGGGTGCAAGGCATCCGCTGGTACGAAGTCACGGTGACGGGGCAGGAGGCTCATGCGGGTCCGACACCCATGCCGCGGCGCAAGGATGCGCTGGTCGGTGTCTCGCGCATGGTGAGCGCCGTCAATCGCATCGGCCTGGCGCGGCCACCCTATGCCTGCGCCACGGTGGGCATGCTCCAGGTCTCGCCGAACTCGCGCAACGTCATTCCCGGCAAGGTCTTCTTCACCATCGATTTCCGCCACCCCGATCCGGCTGTGCTCGCCGGCATGGGCAAGGAGATGGAGGAGGAGGCGAAGAAGATCGCCGCCGAGCTGAAGCTCGAGATCGACTTCAAGGAGATCTGGTATTCCCCGCCGGTGAAGTTCGCCTCCGAATGCGTGGCCGCGGTGAAGCAGGCTGCCGAAGATCTGGGCTTCTCCAACCGCGAGATCGTCAGCGGCGCGGGCCATGACTCGGTCTATCTCTCGCGCGTGGCGCCCACCGCCATGGTCTTCGTTCCCTGCAAGGACGGCATCAGCCATAACGAAATCGAAGATGCCAAACCCGACGAGCTGGCCGCCGGCTGCGACGTGCTGCTGCGGGCCATGCTGGAGCGCGCCAACGCCCCGGTGAATTAAGTCGGCCTCGGGGAAGGGGATGGCTGGGAAGGCAAGTCTGAAGGTCGTGACCGACCCGTCGCGGGCGGCGGAGGCGCCGGCCATCGATATCCGCAATCTATCGCTGATCTTCGCGACGGCAGACGCGCCGGTCATCGCGTTGTCCGACGTCACTCTCAGCATCGGCAAGGGCGAGTTCGTCTCGCTCATTGGGCCATCGGGCTGCGGCAAGACCACGTTGATGCGGGTGATCGCCGATCTCGAGCAGCAGAGCGAGGGCGAGATCACCGTCAACGGTATCTCGCCGCAGGAGGCGCGTCTGTCGCGTGCCTATGGCTATGTCTTCCAGGCGCCCGCCTTGTTTGCCTGGCGCAACGTGCTGCGCAACGTGACCCTGCCGCTGGAGATCATGGGCATGGGACGCGACGAGGCACTGCGCCGGGCCGCGAAATATCTCGACATGGTGGGTCTCAACGGCTTCGAGCGGAAGTTTCCCTGGCAGCTTTCCGGCGGCATGCAGCAGCGCGTCTCCATCGCGCGTGCCCTCAGCTTCGAACCGCATCTGCTGCTGATGGACGAACCCTTCGGCGCGCTGGACGAAATCACCCGCGACCATCTCAACGAGCACCTGATCCGGCTCTGGGAACAGACGCGCAAGACCGTCGTCTTTGTCACGCATTCGATTTCGGAGGCGGTGTTTCTCTCGACGCGCATCGTGGTGATGAGCCCCCGACCCGGACGCATCATGCAGGTGATCGACAGCACACTGCCTGCCAAACGCAATCTCGACATCCGCGAAACGCCGGAGTTCATCGATATTGCCCATCGCGTGCGCGATGCGCTTCGCGCCGGGCACTCCTATGACGACTGACGTCGTCAAGAACCGGGCATATGACGACTGACGTTCTGCGAAGGGCGCCCGTTTCTGACTCGGCCTGGCAGCGCCTTGCCGCCGGCCACACGGTGCCGGTTGCGAGCGTCTCGCTGATCATCCTGCTGCTCTGGTATCTGCTGGCGATCGCGCTCAACGCCCCGCAGGTCGAGGACCGCTGGAAGATGGCGGGCAAGACCGGCTCGACCAGCGACCTCATCGCTGCTACTTGGTCGATGGATCGTCCAGTGCTGCCGGCGCCGCATCAGATCGCTGCCGAGCTGATCAGGACCGTGATCGATGAACCCCCCACCAGCAACCGCAGCCTGCTGTACCACGCCTATGTCACGGCCTCTTCCACGATCGTCGGCTTCGCGCTGGGCACATTGCTCGGCATCCTGCTTGCCTTCGGCATCGTTCATGTGCCGACCCTCGACAAGAGCCTGATGCCCTGGATCGACCCGGATTTTCCGAAGATCGCGACGCCGAGCG
>CAZQLF010000141.1:0-7135 GCA_964594035.1 uncultured Rhodospirillaceae bacterium
ACAAGGAAGGCCCTGGGGCAGTGGCCACGTTCTTCGCCGGGCCCTTCATGGGGGTCGGGGGTGTCATCATCCCGCCCAAGACCTATTTCGAGAAAATCCAGGCGGTGCTGAAGAAGTACGACGTGCTGTTAGTCGCCGACGAAGTTATCTGCGGATTCGGGCGCACCGGCAAAATGTTCAGCACTGAGACCTTCAAGCTCCAACCGGACATCATGACGGTGGCCAAGGCTCTCTCTTCAGCCTACCTGCCGATCGCAGCCTTGCTGGTCAGCAAACGCATCTATGACGGCATCGCCGAGAACACGGCGAAGATCGGTACCTTCGGCCATGGCTTCACCTATTCGGGCCATCCGGTGTCATCGGCCGTGGCGCTGGAAACGCTGAAGATCTATCAGGAGCGCGACATCCTGAGTCAGGTGCGGCGCGTCTCGCCCGGCTTCCTGAAGCATATCAATGCCTTCAAAGATCACCCGATGGTGGGCGAAGTGCGCGGCATCGGCCTGATCGGCGCCGTCGAGCTGGTACGCGACAAGCAGACCAGGCAATCCTTCGATCCCAAGCTCACCGTCGCAGCATCGGTGGTGAAGCGTGCCCAGGAACATGGCGTGATCGTGCGCATTGTGCCGGAAGGTATTGCCTTCTGTCCGCCGCTCATCGCCAGCGATAATGAGATCGCCGAGATGTTCCGGCGATTCGGCCGGGCACTCGACGAAATCCATGACTGGCTGAAGAAGGAAGGCCACGCGAAAGCGGCCTGAACGGTGGGTTTGCGCCCAGGTGCCCGGGCGCGACGGCATGTCGCAAGACATTTGAGCGCCGGCGGGAGTTCACTCCCGCCGGAATTGGCTCATGGATTATGAACAGCACTTCCGCGATTCGATCGCCCGGCTGAAAGCCGAAGGGCGCTACCGCGTCTTTGCCGATCTGGAGCGTCTGGCCGGGCGTTTTCCCCTGGCATTGCGTCATCGTCCGGCGGCCGAAGGCGGCGGCACGCAAGAAGTCACCGTCTGGTGCGCCAACGACTATCTCGGCATGGGCCAGCACCCGGTGGTGCTGGCAGCGATGGAAGAGGTGCTGCGCCGCAGTGGTGCTGGCGCCGGCGGCACCCGCAACATCTCCGGCACCAATCACCAGCATATCGAGCTGGAGCGTGAACTTGCCAGTTGGCATGGCAAGCAGGCTGCGCTGTTGTTCACCTCCGGCTATGTGGCGAACGAGGCCTCACTCGGCACGCTGCCAAAGCTTCTGCCTGGCTGCATCGTATTTTCCGATGCGTTGAATCACGCCTCGATGATCAATGGCATTCGCGCCAGCGGTGCGGAAAAGCGCATCTTCCGCCACAACGATCTGGCGCATCTGGCGGAGCTGCTGGCCGCGGCGCCTGCGGACCGGCCCAAGCTGATAGCGTTTGAATCCGTCTACTCCATGGATGGCGACATCGCCCCCATCGCCGCGATCTGCGACCTCGCCGACATGTTCGGGGCCATGACCTATCTCGACGAGGTCCATGCAGTCGGCCTTTATGGCGAACGGGGCGCAGGCGTTGCCGAACGCGACGGCGTGGCCCATCGCCTGACTGTGATCCAGGGCACGCTGGGCAAGGCGGTCGGCACCATGGGCGGCTATGTGGCTGCCTCCGCCGCTTTGGCCGATGCCCTGCGCAGTGCCGCCGCCGGATTCATCTTCACGACGGCGCTGCCGCCGGTCATCGCCGCGGGTGCGCTTGCCAGCATTCGGCATCTGAAACAGGCCAGCGCGTTGCGGGCACGTCACCAGGCGCTTGCCGCCCACCTGAAGCGGCGGCTGGCCGAGGCTGGCCTGCCGGTCATGGCTAGCCAAAGCCATGTCGTGCCACTGCTGATCGGCGATGCCGTGGCCTGCAAGGCCGTCAGCGACGACCTCCTCACCCGGCATGCCATTTATGTCCAGCCGATCAACTATCCGACAGTGCCCCGGGGCGCCGAGAGGCTGCGCCTGACCCCCACGCCGCTGCATGACGAGGCCATGGTCGAGCGGCTGGTGGCGGCCATCAGCGAGGTCTGGCGCCGATTGGGGCTTTCCGCAGCCGCGTAAGCGATCTCAACGGAACCTCCGCGATATCTCCGCGCTCTAGACGATGCCCGGAATCTGCAAGTGACCAGAATTCAGCAGGCTCGCGAGAACTTCGAGCGCACGGGAAAGATCGGCCTCGGATCGTGCGGCGCCGATATTGAGGCGGACCGCATGGGGAACCGGCTCACGGCCGACCGCAAATGCGTCGGCCGGCAGGACCGCCACCCCGCGTTGACGGCAAGCTCGCGCGAACTCCGCTGCGCGCCAGGGCTCCGGCAGATGCAGCCACGCATGCGTTGAAACCGGGTTTGTATCAATATCGAACGACCCGAACTTGTTCCGCAAAAGGAAATTGCGACGTCGCAGTTCTTCGCGTTGCACCTCGATGATTCTCTGCGCCATCCCAGATTCGAGCAGGATACTGCCTATAAGCGCCGTCAGAGGACTGATGCTCCAGCAATCGATGCGCAGCGCCGCAGCGACGTTGCCCATGAGGGCGCGGGGCCCGATTACGACTCCGAGGCGCAGCCCCGGCGCCACGCATTTCGAGAGCGCGCCGATATGGAAGGTCAGTTCCGGCTCCAGCTCCGCGAACGAAATGAGCGGGGACTCCACCAGCGGCCTGTAAACATCATCCTCGATGATGATCACGTTGTACTTGCGGGCGACTGCAACGATCGCCCGGCGCCGACCCTCGCCAAGCGTGATCGTCGTGGGATTGTGCAGGCTCGGCATCAGGAAAACAGCTTTGGGGCGATACTGGGCGCAGGCTGCCTCGAAAGCATCCGGCCGCATCCCCTCGCGATCCATGGGCAAACCACGGAGTTCCAAGCCGCGCGAATGGCACAAGGCATTGATGCCCTGATAGGTGACGGAGTCCGCGAGGATGACCTGGCCGCGTTCTGCGATGGCGGCGAGAATGCAGGCAAGTCCGTGCTGGGCACCGTCCGCGAGGATGACGCGGCTGGCATCTCCGCCGCCCGCGGCGGGCGCAAACCACTGGGCAATAGCCTCGCGCGCCCACGCCGGCCCTTCAGGCGGGTGATAGTCCTGCAGCGCGGCGTAGCGCCGATCTTTTGAGAGTCGCGGCAGAAGGTTCGACACCGCATCCAGATACGCGGGTGTCGGGGGACGGTTGACCGAAAGGTCGATGAGGCCTGATTCGTCGGACGGCGCAGATTTGAATTGCTGGCCGTCCTCGAGATTGCGCGGTGCGACGATCGTACCGCGTCCCGGGCGCGCCTCGATCAACCCACGTTGTTGAAGCGCAAGGAACGCGCGAGTGACTGTCGTAACGTTGATGCCGAGAACACGGGCAATCTCGCGCTGGGGCGGCAGACGATCCCGCTCTAGCAACTCCCCTCGTTCGATCCGAGTGGCAATCGCTTCCGCCAGCCGGCGATAAAGCGGCTCATCGGTTTCGGCGAGTTTCAGGTTTTCAAGCATCCGATGCAGGTTGGCCGCCTTGGCCGGTGACTAGACGGGCGCGCGTCGCTCCACTCGGCATGTAACACACTACAAGGCCTTCGACAACGATACTTATCCGCGTACAACTTCATTGTGTGAGGCTATTCTATGCAAAAATCGGCCATAAATCGCATTGACTCACACTATTGTCCGGTGATACGGTGCCGTACAATTTAATTGTGTGGTAACCCAAGCTCTGCCTGTCCGGCCGCTGTCCGGTAAAAACCTATTCACATTATCAGAGCTTGCCTTTACGGTTTTCCGCAACGCGCCCGAAGCCAGGAGGCGGGAGAGCGCGATCGGTACAGGGAGAGACGGAACCGCGGGAGATGGCTGTATCCACTGATGCTTTCGTAAAATTCTCCGAGATTCAGAAGAGCTACGACGGCGAAACGCTGGTCGTTAAGAATCTCAACATGGACATCGCCCGGGGCGAGTTCCTGACCATGTTGGGGCCTTCCGGCTCGGGCAAGACGACCACGCTGTTGATGCTGGCCGGGTTCGAGGTGCCGACCCATGGCAGCATCCTGCTGGACGGTCTCCCTATCGACAAAATGCCGCCGCACAAGCGCGACATCGGCATGGTGTTCCAGAATTACGCGCTGTTCCCGCACATGACGGTGGAGGAGAACCTCGCCTTCCCGCTCCAGGTCCGCAAGATGGCCAAGGCGGAGATCGAGAGCCGGATCAGGAAGGCGCTGGAGATGGTCCAGCTTGGCCCGTATGGCAAGCGCCGGCCCGGCCAGCTGTCGGGTGGCCAACAGCAGCGCGTAGCTTTGGCGCGGGCGCTGGTCTTCGATCCGAAGCTGGTACTGATGGACGAGCCGCTGGGCGCTCTCGACAAGCAGCTGCGTGAGCAGATGCAGCTCGAGATCAAGCACATCCACCACAGCCTGGGCGTGACGGTCGTCTACGTGACGCACGACCAGAGCGAAGCGCTGACCATGTCGGACCGCATCGCCGTGTTCAACGACGGTGTCATCCAGCAGCTGGCGCGCCCCGACGATCTCTATGAGCGGCCGCAAAACGCCTTCGTCGCCCAGTTCATCGGTGAGAACAACCGCCTGCGCGGCAAGGTCAGCGGTATGAACGGCACAACCTGCCACGTCGATATTCCCGGCAGCGGCACGGTGCGCGCCCTGGCCATCAACATTTCAGGCGTCGGCCAGTCTACGGTGCTGTCGCTGCGGCCGGAACGCGTGAAGGTCAATCCGCCCCAAGGCAGCGTGCCGAATGTGTTCAGCGCCCGGGTTCAGGAGCTGATCTATCTCGGTGACCATGTCCGCACCCGGGTTGCGGTTTGCGGCCATGACGATTTCGTCATCAAGATGCCCAACAACGAGGGCTCGGCGCAGTTCGAGCCAGGTTCCACGATCACGATCGGATGGAAAACGGAGGATTGTCGGGCGCTGGATGCGCCTGACCACAAAACCCCGGCCGCCGCGTCCGCGGCAGGCTGAAGGGTGCTTGAGCATAGCCGCTTCGATTCCGGGGCGGCACAACAGGGAGCGAACAACGATGCGGAAAACTCTAGTATTTGCCGGCGCTCTCGCAGCGGCCGGTATCGCGCTGGGGTCGTTGACCCCGATAAAGCCAGTCTTCGCCGCCAGCGACCTCGCCATCACCTCCTGGGGCGGTGCCTACCAGATGAGCCAGCGCAAGGCCTATTTCGAGCCTTACGCCAAGGCGCAGGGCGTGAAGGTCACCGAAGAGGAATACAACGGCGAAATCGCCAAGATCAAAGCCATGGTCGACGCCAAGAGCGTGACCTGGGACGTGGTCGATGTCGATTCCGGCCGCGCCATCCAGGGCTGCAACGAAGGCGTTCTGGAAACCATCGACTGGAACAAGCTCGGCTATGACCGCGCGAAGTTCATCGGCGCCGACAAGTACGATTGCGGTGTGCCGACGATCCTCTATGCGACGGTTGTCGCCTATGACAAGGACAAGCTGGGCGACAACGGTCCGAAAACGATTGCCGATCTATTCGACTTGCAGAAGTTCCCGGGCAAGCGCGGCCTGCAGAAGGATCCGTTCTGCAATCTCGAATGGGCACTGATTGCCGATGGCGTGGCGATCAAGGACGTTTACAAGGTGCTGGCCACACCGGAGGGCGTGGACCGTGCCTTCAAGAAGCTCGACACGATCAAGAAGGACGTCGTCTGGTGGGAAGCGGGCGCCCAGCCGCCGCAGCTGCTCGCCGACGGCCAGGTGGTCATGACCTCTGCCTGGAACGGCCGTATCTATGACGCCAACAAGAACTCCGGAAAGCACTTCGAGATCATGTGGGATTCCCAGGGCCTGGACTGGGACCTGTGGGCGATTCCCAAGGGCGATCCCAAGCTCGATGACGCCTATGCGTTCATCAAGTTTGCCAGCTCCGTCGACGCCCAGGCCGACCAGACCCACTACATCTCCTACGGTCCGGGCAACATGGACGCGGCCGCCAAGGTCGATCCGGCCATTCTGCCGAACCTGCCGACGGCGCCCGACCACATGGGCAACGCGCTGCTGACCGACCCGGCCTTCTGGGGCGATCACGGCAACGACCTGCGCGAGCGGTTCACCGCCTGGCTGGCGCAGTAAGAGACTGACGGAACACCGGGGCGGGGATACGTTCTCCCCGCCCCGCTTCTGCCTGGGCAGACGATGACGGCAACCACAGCCAGCGAAGTTGTGCGCACGGCCGACGGCGTGCCGCTGAAGACTAAGCTCCGGCGCACCGAACGCCAGCGCAAGCTGAAGGCCGTCGGCCTCGTGCTGCCGCTGTTCCTGTTCATCATCATGGCGTTCGTCACGCCCATCGGCGTGATGCTGTTCAACGCCATCCACGACAACGAGTTCCTGATCAACTTGCCCAACACCATGACGGCGCTGAAAGACTGGGACGGCAAGGACCTGCCGGATGAGCCGGTCTATGCCGCGCTCTACGAGGACTTCAAGGTTTCCTGGAAGAATCACACCGCGGCCGAGATCGGCCAGCGGATGAACTACGAGATGCCCGGCACGCGCAGCAAGGTGATGGCAAGCGCACGCCAGGCCAGCAAGCTGACCACCGGCCCCTACAAACAGGCAATCATCGGCCTCGATCCCATGTGGGGCGACATGGCCGTCTGGAATCTGCTGAAGCGCGGCGAAAGCGGGTACACGCCCTATTTCCTGCTGCGGTCCGTCGACTTCCAGTTTGACGGCCAGAGCCATGTGATCGCCTCGCCGCCGGAGAACGCGATCTTCCGCGATATCTTCGGGCGCACGCTGTTCATTGCCGTCGTGGTCACGCTCTCGACCCTGCTGCTGGGCTATCCCGTCGCCTATCTGCTGGCTTCATTGCCGCTGAAGATCAGCAACCTGCTGATGATCATGGTACTGCTGCCTTTCTGGACTTCGTTGCTGGTGCGCACCACCGCCTGGGTCGTGCTGCTGCAGCAGCACGGCGTGATCAACGACGCCTTGCAGTCCCTGCATGCGATCAACCAGCCGCTGGAGCTGATCTTCAATCGCTTTGGCACGGTGCTGGCCATGACCCACATCCAGCTACCCTTCACCCTGCTCCCGATCTACAGCGTTATGAAGCCCGTTTCCCCCAACCATTTTCCCGCCGCGCGCCCCCCTGGCC
>CAZQLF010000142.1:0-7106 GCA_964594035.1 uncultured Rhodospirillaceae bacterium
CGGACCCTTGGATCACGGCATTACCCGCCGGGCCTGCGAGATGGGCCTGGCGACAATCGAAGTCCACGACCTGCGGCAGTTCACGCACGACCGGCACCGCACCGTGGATGACCGCCCCTTCGGCGGCGGCGAGGGCATGGTGCTGAAGCCGGAACCGATCTTTGAATGTTTGGAACGGATGCAGCTTGCTTCGCGCGAGGAGCGTCTGTCACTGTCTGCGAAAGAGAGTGTGATTGTTTTGTCCCCGCAAGGACAGCCATTCTCGCAGCAGGTCGCATCGAATCTGGCCACGCTTGACCGCATCCAGGGGGACCAATTCGGCCGACTCCCCATCCGTAAATGTTGCGAGACCTTCACGATCACCGGCTATGAGGGCGGGCAACAATGCAGGCGCGAAGATCCTGCCGTGGGCGACGACGCGCATTCCCCATCGCTTCGAGAGAAAGCTGTCTACCCAAACTTGATCGCTGGGTGCCTTGACGCGAACGGAAATCGAGCACATGCGACACACTGTCGGTTTTTAAGCGGCCTACCAATAGAACCGGGTTCAAAGGGGTAGCGACTTACACCTGGAAGCCGTCATACTCCGATCAGGCTATGAGCAACCTGATTGATTTAAGTTCGGACTTTGATCGGGGTGACAATGGCGATCCAGCCTCTCTTCATTTACGGCAGTCTAATGGACCCCGAGTTGCTCGCGCTAGTTATCGGCCGGGCAACGGATGGATTTCGCTTCGAGGCGGCGTCAGTTCATGGCTTCATCCGGCTGCGGGCGCGCAATGAATCATTCCCGATTCTTGTGCCCCACGCTGGCGGGCGGGTTGAAGGCGTGCTGGTCTTTAATCTAACCGCCGCCGATGTCGCCCGTCTCCAGTTCTATGAAGGCTTGGGCTACGAAGGATCGTGGTATTCGCTCGAGGTGCTGCCGGTTGAGTGCCGCGGCGAGGTGTTGAGTGCGCAGGTCTACCTGCCGACGGCGCACTTAACGGCCGATGATGCGGTTTGGGACTTCGATGCCTGGGCGGCAGCCGAGCGCGACCTCTTCATAGCGATGGTTCATGAGAAGATGTCACAATATGGCAGGATGTCCGCTGCCGAGAGTGACGCGCTGTGGCCACAGTTGAAGGCGGAGGTCGAACGGCGCTTTCATGCCCGCCGGGGGGACGCCTAAGACATTACCGTATGGCTCTAGACAACGGCGTTTTCGAACTCTGAGCGGTGCACCGATGTCTGCTTTGGGTCATTAGCGGACATCGCGCCATTGAGGCTGAATGCCGGCTTCGTGCCAGAAGCGGACTCAGCAACGCCAACACCCGGGCAAGAAAGCGGTGCAATATTCCTTTCTTCATTGAAACGTGCGACGGCGGTGGAAAGGCGCGCGGGTGCGGCACCTTGGATCTTCATGGTTCAAGTTTTGCCATGCTTGAAGAGGGGAGTTCTTTCGCTGGCCGCCAGCCGATGAGAACGACACCGACAGCGATGGTCGCATAAAACCAAGAAGCGAGGGCCGCGTCATAGACGGGATATGCCCGCATGACCCAATCCACATGCTGTACTTTCAGGAGTTGGACCAGGCGATCGGCAAACCAGGTCCAGACCAAAAGGACGGCGAGCATGACCGTCCACATTTGTGTCAAACGATCGCGCTCGTGCCATTGGAGAAATCGGCTAAACACGTAGAAAAGTGGGAATACTAAAACCACCAGGTCGTATCCCAAGTGATACACGACGGCATAGGCAAACAGGGAAAGCAGAGTCAATAGCGCGAGCTCATCGTTGGCGCGGCTTCGCCAGGCCGCCAGGATGACAACGGCTGCAAGGATCGCCGTCGCCGCCAAGGGTAAAAGCTTGGCTGTCATACCGGCGCGGGCGGCAAGCCCAAGAACGTTGAGATGACCGGGAGCGGTGGCTACTTGCGCCACCCTAAGCGGGCCGAGGAGGAGATCCAGCGGGTTTGTTGCTGTCCAGATGGCGGCGAAGACCGTAAGGACAGCGTGAATCCCAACCGCGCCTAACAGTATAGCCCATCGGCCACGAGCCACGAAGACGAGGCTCAACGGCATTCCGAGTGTGTACTTGAACCAGGAAACGGCCAGGAAGGTTGGGGCGAGTATGAGATTACCCTGCCGCTCTGCCCAGAGGGCCGCGACAAAGAACGCAAGGGTGAACACGGCATGCTGGCCGTTCCCGAGGTTGTTGAGAAAAGGGGTGCTCGCGAAAAACACGATCAAGGCCAGCGCCAGAACTGGCCAGCTGCGTCGCGGCAGATACAGGCGCCAGAGGGTAAGACACAGAATGGCCCCAAACAAAAGGTTCGCTACCGCCCAAGCCACCCTGGCCAGAGGCCAAGGCAGGGCGGCCAGGGGCCACAACATCACAAGACCGGACGCCGGATAGCTCGGAGCTACCGGCTCCGGAAATGGCGGATTATCGCAGGGCAGACAGCCGAGATAGAGTCGATAAGGATCTAGCCCCCGGAGCAGCGCATGGGCCGGCGACCATTCGTTGTCGCCGCTCGTGTGGACCGCGACGATGAAGGCCTCCCATACCCAATAAACCGCGACCAAGCCTATTGGAAGGAGTGCCAAGTAGCGCGATGACGGGCGGGGTCTCAGCGGGCGATCACCTTCGTCTCTACGGTTTATCTTGCGTGACCTGTACACGGCACCAAATCGAGCGCCTTTCACGCTTTCAAGAGCCCATTGAAGGGATGCGGGCACCTTGTATTTCACGGAGTGTCGCCCATTTTCCTGCGCCCATTCGATTCCCGTTAACCGGTGAGATTGAGGAACCTAAACGCGGGGACGATTGGACTGCGGATCCGGTGTCCCACTGTTTGACGTCCGCTTCGGGTCGCTAGCGGACGCGGGCTGCCGCCTGGGGAGTGTCAGCTTTAGCCTCGAAACCGGACATCGGCCGGCGCATTTATGAGTACACGCCCTAGTCCTCCGCTGCGCTTGGCATTCCTTAGTCTCGCTGGTGCAGCTCGATCACATTGCGGTCGGGATCGCGCACGAAGATCGCCTGGGTTCCGGGGCTGAACCGGATCGGACCGCCGCTCAGCGGTATTCCAGCCGCCTCCAGCCGCGCTTTCGCCGCCATGATATCGGGGCAAAGAAGGGCGAAATGGGTGATCCCCGGATGCTTCTCCGCTACGTCCATGAGGATATTGGGCTCGGTTGCGCTTGGCGCGTTGAGCACGAGGTTTACTTCCAATCCCGATGGATGCTCCAGGATCGCCACGGGTTCCGGGCCAAACCTTGCAGGAATGGGCCAGGCGAGGAGGAAGCGGATGGCGGTCTCCCGGCGTTGGCGCCAGAGGCTGGGCAGGGCCGCGGCGAAGAGCAGGCCGCCGGGCCAGAAGGTGACACCCATGGCAACCAGGTAGAAGCCCGGCGGAAAGCCATGGCTCTCCTCGCCGCCCACCAGCTTGGCCCCGAGATCGTGACCGAGGGACTGGCTGAAAAAGGCGCCGTGGCTGGCGATGCCGATGGCGACGAGCCAGGGCGCCACGATGAGGACGAGCAGCGGTAGGCCAAGACGAGGCTCGAGAGCGTCGAGCCAACGCCAGCGCCGCTGCACCAGAGAGACCGTCCCCGCGGTCGTCAGCAGGAAGAATGGCAGCACCGGACCTTTGATCAGAATCCCGAAGCTGAGCCCGATCCAGAATTGAAGCGCATCGCGTCGCTTGGCCCGGCCGAGATAGGCAGCGATTAGCCCGTCGAAGGCGGCCATGGATGTCGCGAACAAGGCCGCGTCGGTCTTGGCGAGACGCGCCTCGATGCCCAGCAGGAGCGAAGCAGCCAGCAGCAGGGCCGCGATCAGCCCGATGCGCCGGTCGAAAAGCCTGCCGCCAAGACGCGCCACGAAGACCAGCCCCACCAGCGCGCCAACGAGCGACGGCAACCGGTAGGGCCAGATTTCGTTGAGCGGCCGGCCCAAGAGACTGACGGCGGCGGACTGGAGCCAGTAGATGCCGATGGGCTTGTTGTAGCGCGCCTCCTCCTGCATCCGGATGTCGATGAAGTTGCCGCTTTCCAGCATCTGCTTGCTGGCCTCGGCAAAATGGGACTCGTCGCGATCGACGGGCGGGAGCGCGGTGAAGCCCGGAAGATAGAAGGCGAGAGCGATGAGCAGCAGCAGCGCCAGGGCCGCAACCCGGCTCGAACGCGCCGAGGCCGAAAGCGGACCTGCCATGTTCACGAGGCGCGCCGCCGCTCCCGCCTGATGAGGAAAATGTTGCGGGAGTATATGAACAGTCCGCCGGCCTGGCCGAGGGTGAACACCAGGTCTTGGCGCTGGATGGCGTAGATCAGCAGCACCAGGCCGCCGCCCATGCTGAAATACCAGAAGGCCTCGGGCACGATGCTGCGCCTGGCTCTTTCGCTGGCGATCCACTGATAGAAGAAGCGGAAGAAGAACAGCATTTGCCCGGCCAAGCCGATCGCGGTCCAGACATCGAGTTTCATGGCCCTATCCTCGCACTTCGTCCACGCTGGGAAGCCGGGCTCGCCGGCGCAGCCACCACACGCCCATGAGATCGGCGATGCCGATCATCGCCCGGCGGAAATTGCTGTATTTCGAGATGCCCCGCTCCCGCGGCCGATGGCCCACGGCAAGATAGGCGACCCGGTAGCCCTGGCGCAGGAAGAGCGCCGGCAGGAACCGGTGCATGCCGTCGAAGCTGGGCAGTGTCAGGAAAGCCTCGCGCCGGAAGAGCTTGAGCCCGCAGCCCGTGTCGGCGCAGCCGTCCTTCAGCACCGCTTGGCGGAGGGCGTTGGCCCATCGCCCGGCGAGCCGGCGCGAGAGGCTGTCCTGGCGCTTCTGGCGCAGGCCGCCCACGAGCGAAAGTCCGGGATCCTTCTCGACCGCGGCCAGAAGGCGAGGGATGTCCGCCGGATCGTTCTGGCCGTCGCCGTCCAGCGTGGCGACCCAGTCGCCCTTGGCGGCGCGGACGCCGGTCGCCACCGCCGCGCTCTGGCCGCTGCGGGGATTGTGGCGCAAGACCCGGAGATCGTCCCGGTCGGCCATGGCCGCTTTTAGGCGGCCGGGCGTCTCGTCCTCGCTCCCGTCGTCCACGAACAAGATCTCGACCGGCGGGCTCGCCCGGAGCGAGGCATCGATTTCCGCCAGGAGGGGCAGGACGTTCTCCGCCTCGTTGTAGACGGGCACGACGATGGAAAGTCGCAAGCCAAGCCTCTCGCGGTGTTGGGCCGGTTTGTCGGCCTCGCCCTTCGACCGGCTCGGGGTGAGGCCGAATTTTTCGATCCTCATGCTGAGCTTGTCGAAGCATGAGGGGAAATCCGCCGCCCACATTCGCCTGGGCGCTGGTTCGAAAGCGGGCGGGTTATACCGTCTACCGGCCGGATATGACAGGGGTATTGCGGGTACCGAGGACCCGCCCTACCTTGCGGCGCCATGGAATCCGCCGCTTTGCCCACGCCCAGGCGCCTGGGCGCCGTCAACTGGCTCGGTCTCTGGACGCTTTACGGCAAGGAAGTACGCCGCTTCGCCAAGGTGGCGACCCAGACCCTGCTCTCGCCGCTTGTCACCACCCTCCTCTATCTCCTCATCTTCAGCCTGGCGCTCGGCCGGAGCCTGCCGCAGATCGGCGGCGTCACCTATGCCCAGTTCCTGGTGCCGGGCTTGGTGATGATGTCCATGGCCCAGAACTCCTTCGCCAACACCTCGTCTTCCATCGTCATCGCCAAGCTCCAGGGCAACATCGTGGACATCCTGATGCCCCCCTTGAGCGCGGGCGAGCTCACCCTGGCGCTCGCCGCCGGCGGTCTCACCAGGGGCCTTTGCGTCGGGCTGGTCACCACGGTCATGGTCGGCTTCTTCCTGCCGCTTCCCGTTTACAGCTGGTTCTTCCTGGCGTTCCACGCCGTCGCCGCCTCCCTCATGCTCTCCCTCATCGGCATCCTGGCGGGGCTCTGGGCGGAGAAGTTCGAGCAGATGGCAGCGGTGACCAATTTCATCATCACACCGCTTTCCTTCCTGTCGGGTGCCTTCTACTCGACCGAGCGCTTGCCGTTGTTTTGGCGGGCGATCGCCCACTTGAACCCGTTCTTCTACATGATCGACGGCTTCCGCTACGGCTTCATCGGCCATGCCGACGGGTCGCTCGGCGCCGGCCTCACCGTGCTCGTCACGGCCAACATCCTGCTCTGGCTCGCCACATGGCGCTTGATACGGAAGGGCTACAAGCTCCGGCCCTGAGCCTGGCCGTCCGGCGCTTCGGCCGGCTGAACCGCGTCGGGTTCATGAGCCTCTATCGGCGCGAGCTGCTGCGGCTGGTCAAGGACCGCATCGACAGCCTCCTGGGTCCGGCGCTCGCCAATTTGCTGTTCATGCTGGTCCTCAAGGTCGCCATGGGCGGGCGACCGGTGACGGCGAGCGGCCTGCCGCTTAGCGACTTCGTCGCGCCGGGCCTGCTCATGTTCGCGGCCGGCGAGCGGGCCTTTTCGGCCGGCTGCGTCTCGATCCTGTTCGACAAGATGGAAGGCATGATCGCCGACGTGTTCATGGCGCCGCTCCCCACGGCCGAGCGCCTGGCCGCCTATGCCGGCGCCTGCGTCTCCAGCGGGCTCGTGCGCGCGGCCGTGACGGCCCCTTTCCTCTGGCCCTTCGCCCATCTCGCAATCGCCCGGCCGGTCGCCCTCGCCTGCTTTTTCCTGGCCGGCACGGTGCTGCAGGCGCCCATCGGGCTTGCCGCCGGTTTCTGGGGCCGGCGCTTGGGTCACCATGCCGCGCTTCTGGGCTTCTTTTTGATCCCGCTGTCCTATCTCTCGGGCATGTTCTACCCGACCGCGGGTCTGCCGCCCGTGGTCCGCAGCCTCATCGCCGCCAATCCGCTCTTTTACGTCATTGATGGAATCCGCTACGGCATGACCGGCGTGACCGAGACAGCGCCCTGGTCCGGCCTGCTGCTCATCCTCGCCCTCGACGTTCTGCTTGCGGCCTTGGTTTACGGCATGTTCCGGCGCGGCTGGCGGGTGAAGACGTAGAGCCGGCACAGCGTCGTGTTTGATCGCGGGGCGACCGGCGCGCTAGTGGATCGAGTCTGACTCTCAGTACCCGTTAAATTGCGCTACCCCTATGAA
>CAZQLF010000143.1:0-7103 GCA_964594035.1 uncultured Rhodospirillaceae bacterium
CGAGGGCGAGTACCATACCGGCCGCAACGACGCCGGCATGAAACAGCTTCCGCGCGGAGGGAAGAGCGAGAATGTTCATTCCAACAGCCATCGTGACGTGTCTTGCCCTGATGCTCTACGCCATTTTCACGGGCCGCGTCGCGCTTGCCCGCGCCAAATACCAGATTAATGCGCCGGCAACCACCGGACATCCGAATTTCGAGCGTACGTTTCGCATCCAGCAGAATACCGGCGAACAACTCATCATCACGCTGCCGGGCCTCTGGATGTTCTCGGCCCTCATCTCGCCAATGTGGGGCAGCCTGGTTGGGCTGGTTTGGATTGCAGGCCGGATCGCCTATGCGGTCTGTTACACCCGCAATCCGGAGAGCCGGGCTCTCGGCTTCGTTGTCGGCTTCCTGGCCAATGCCGTGCTGGTGCTGGGCTCGCTGGCGGTAGCGATTCTGGACGCTGTGCGCGGTGGCCTGTTCTAGCTAGTTCGGCGTGTCGGCGAAGATCGCGACCGCTTCGGCCAGTTCACCGCGCGCGCGCTCTGCGGCGGCGGCGCCCTCGGCGATGATCTCCTCGGCGCGATGGAATTCCAGCAGGCCGATATGGCCGAGTTTGGGTGTAATCGAAACGTCCGGCGGCTCGCCGGCCAGACGGCTGCGGGTGATGCGGTCCTGCAGGATGTTCAAGGACTGCACCATCACGCCGAACAGGCTCGGGCCGCCCTGTTCGCGGCCAAAGATATTCCTGAGCCAGCCGGCAACACCGTGCGGCGCTTGACGCTCGATATGCGGCAGCTCGGTCAGCAGGTCAAAGCCGATGGCGCGGGGCACGTGTTGTCCCGGCGCACGGGCGCGGCCTATGCGATCGCCGTTCAGATTGACCGCAATCACAAGCTGCGCGCCCATGGCGCGGCAGACGGAAACGGGCAGGGGATTGACGAGAGCGCCGTCGATCAGCCAGCGCTCGTTCAACTGCACCGGCGAAAAGACTCCCGGCAGCGAAAACGAAGCGCGCAGCGCATCCACCAGGTTGCCGCGGTTCAGCCACACCTCGTGGCCGGTCACCAGATCTGTCGCCACGCAGGTATACGGGATCGGCAGATCCTCGATGGCGATCTCGCCCAGATGCTGTCGCAGCGCCGCCGTGAGCCGGTTGCCCGCGATCATGCCACCGCCCGCAATATGGAAATCGAGGTACGTGGCGATCTTCAGTTTGGTGAGGGATCGCGCCCAGTTTTCCAGAACGTCCAGCTTGCCGGCAAGGTTGAGGCCGCCCACCCGCGCGCCGATGGATGGGCCGCAGGCGACGTCCGGACGAATGCCGGCACGCTCGAGGGCGCGCAACACGCCGATATGGGCCCAGCCGCGAGCAACACCGCCACTCAGCGCCAGGCCGATGCGCGGAACTTTCATCGCTGTGAGCCTAGGTAGGCGTCGTTCTCATGGACCTCGATCAGGGTGGGGCGGTCGGCCCGGAAGGCATCTTTCAGGGCCTGGGTGAGACCGGCCAGGCTGTCCGGCCGCACGGCATGACAGTGATAAGCGCGGGCGAGAGCCTGGAAATCGGGATTGCGGGGCCGCACGCCCAACTCGCCGATGCCCTTGCGCACCATGTCGTCGGCGATCTGGCGCAGCGCATCGTTGTTCCACAGCAGGATCGCAATCGGCAGCCCGAGTTCGGCCGCGGTGGCGATCTCCTGGATCGTGAACTGGAATCCGCCATCACCCGCAAGCGCCACGACCGCGCGATTGGGCTGCGCGAGCTTGGCGCCGATGGCAGCCGGTAGCGCATAACCCAGCGTGCCGAAGCCGATCGGGTGGAACCAGGTTCGCGGCCGGCGGCAGATGTAGTTGCAGATGCCGGGATAGGCGATCTGCGTCATGTCGGAGGCAACGATGCCGTCATCGGGCAGTGCTGCACGCAACGCATCCAGCACCTTGACGTGCTTGCGCTGCAGCGCCGGCCACTCGGCAAGATTGGCCGCGCGCACCGCCGCCAGCTTCGTTGCATCAGGTGCTGCGCGTTTGGCGATCAAGGGCGTCAGTGCTGCAAGCGTCTCTGCCGCATCGGCCAGGATCGCAACATCAGGCGGGTAATCGCGCATCAGCGTGCGAGCATCGAGATCGATGCGGATCAGCTTGCCGGCTATCGGCAGGCGCTTCGTCCAGTGATCCGTCTCGGCCAGTTCGGTTCCGACCGCCAGGACCACATCGGCTTCACTGAGAACTTTCTGCGTCGCCTCCTGTGCCAGGGTTCCGCCCAGGCTCTGCAGATGATCGTCGGGCAGAATGCCGCGGCCCGCGGTCGTGGGGAGCAGAACGGCGCCGGATTTCTCCACGAGCGCCTTTAGCGCTGCGCCGGCATCGCTCGCCCCGCCGCCGGCAATGACAACGAGCCGCTTTGCTCCATCGATGAGCCGCGCCGCTGCCGTCAGGGCTTCCGCCTCGGCTTTCGGTCGCCGGCGCTTGCCGCGGGTGTCGCTGGCCGCAACGCCCGGGCCGGCCAGCACGTCGATGGGAATTTCGATCAGCACGGGGCGCGGCCGGCCGGTTTCGAACACCGCGTAGGCATCCGCCATCGCGTGCGTCAGTTCCTCCGGCCTCAGGATCGTGCGGGTGAAGGCGGTCAGCGGCGCCATCACCGCCTGCTGATCGGTGATCTCGTGCAGCCGGCCGCGGCCCTTGCCCAGATCGCCGCTGCCGTTGACGCTGCTCAGCACCAGCACAGGCACGGAATCGGAAAAGGCCTGGCCGATGGCGGTACCGGCATTGACGACGCCGGGGCCGGTGATCAGCACGCAGACGCCGGGCTTGCCGGAGGCGCGGGCATAGCCATCCGCCATGAATCCCGCACCCTGTTCATGGCGCACGCCGATATGCCGGATACGGCTGTTGGAGAGGCCCCGATAGAAGTCGAGGGTATGCACACCGGGAATGCCGAAGACGGTGTCCACGCCATGGGCCTCCAGGAGGGCGATCGCCGATTGTCCGCAGGTCTCGTTGCTCGCCATGATCTCTCCCTGTCTACCCATTTCGGACAGCGGCAATCTGCCGCCTCCGGCGTCAGGCGGCAATCCGGCCTGATTTTGTATTAGAATTCAACCAGCTCCGATTCGCCGAGCAGTCACGCCTTCTGAGGGGGATTTCATTTTGGCCAATATCGAACGCTGGTTCCTGCGCGTTGCCGTCATTTACGCCCTCGTGGCGATGCTTCTCGGCATCACCATGGGCATCAGCCAGGACCATTCGCAGGCGCCGACCCACGCCCATCTCAATCTGGTCGGCTGGGTTTCCATGGCGCTTTATGCCCTGGTTTATCGCCAGTGGCCTGTGGCCGGGCAAACCCGGCTGGCGCTGATCCATTTCTGGGTGGCCAATGCCGGCGCAATCCTGTTGAACGTCGGCGTCTACGCCTTGATGTCGGGCAATATGGCGCTGGAGCCGGTGGCGATCGCAGGATCGCTGGTGACCATTGCCGGCATGCTGCTCTTCGCCTTTATCGTCTACACAAAGATTTAGGGCGCGGCGGATTTCTCCAAGGCACCCGCCAGTTTCTCCACCATCGGGCCCGTGGCGGCGTTGGGATCGACGCCGGGCTTGCGGTCGGTGATCTCGGCCCGCCAGACATAACGGCCATCGGCCTTGTTGTAGATGGCGAGCGTGATGCGATAGGCCCGCTCGATCGTCTCGGCCGGCTGCGGTGAGCCGTCCAGCAGGCTGTTCTGGCCCGTATTGATGTTGATGTTCACCTGGGCATTGCTCTGCGCGCCGTTGCCATTGCCCACCGAAAGATTGGTCGCTCCGCCGGTGCGGTCGGCGGAAATCGAGATGACGTAGGGCGCGTCCTGCGTGGTGGCGAAGCCGTGGTTGCCGAGGGCCTTTTTCAGGCTCGTCTCGACCTGGGTGGCAAGTTCGGTATTGTCCGTCAACTCCGTCTGAAAGGCGCTGCCGGCCGGAATCTTGCCGTAGCTGACGATGGCGAGCTGCATCGGATCGTCCGCGCGCGCGATTGCGGTGGCGGAAAGCATCAGCGGCAGCGCCGCCAGGAGCATAAGACCATGGCGCATGGTTGACTCCTCCATAAGCCTATCATGCCCTATAGTATGGGTATCTGTGGCTCGAAATCGAGGTGCGCAAGATGAACGAATCGGCATTGCGTAAAGTTACGCCAGGGGAGGCGAAAAGCCTGACCCATATGCCCTTTACGCTCGATAACGGCATCGCCCACCGCGCCGCCATCGGCTTGATCGTGCTCGCCACCGACCACACGGTGGAGCATGAGTTCCGCAAGATGCTGGCGATCGACGGTGTCGCCTTCTATGAGACGCGCATCCAGAACGCCGCCGACATCAACCCCACGACGCTCGCCGCGATGGAAAAGGGCATGGCCGCCGCCGCCGGCGTCATCCTGCCCGGCATCAAGCTGGACGTGGTGGCCTATGGCTGCACCTCCGGCACCGTCGTCATCGGCGAAGAAAAGGTTTTTGCCCGCATCCGCGAAGCACGTCCCGATGTCGCCTGCACCACGCCGATCACCGGCGCCATTGCCGGCTTCAAGGCGATGGGTGCCCGGCGCATCGCCCTGCTGACGCCCTACATCGAAGAGGTGAACCAGATGCTGCGCCGCTTCATCGAGGCGCGGGGCGTGGAGGTGCCAGTGATGGGCTCGTTCAACCACGAGAACGACAACGAGGTCGCGCGGATCACTCAGGATTCGATCAAGCAGGCGGTGCGCAAGCTGGTGACCGTGGACAAGATCGACGCGGTTTTCGTCTCCTGCACCAGCATGCGGGTCGCCACGATCGCCGAGGAGCTGGAGCGCGAGGTCGGCTTGCCCGTCACCTCCAGCAACCATGCCATGGCCTGGCATTGCCTGCGGCTGGCAGGCTACCGCGAACCGGTGCCAGGCTTCGGCACACTTTTCCGCGTCTAATTCAATCTGGGGCGTGGACTCATAGGTGCGCAGCCGCAGGCGGATAGAAGCGACCTTGATGAAGGCGAGGTAGTTTCTCGACCGCAACATCGCGCTGCCAGGCAATCGCGCAATTGACGGCATCGACGACGCTTTGGAACTCCACAAGAAAGCCGTCGCCCATCAGCTTCACTACACGGCCCTTATGCGAAGCGATCAAAGGTTCGATCACACTCTTACGGATTGCTCCCGGAGGTTATGGAGTGTCGCCTTGCCGCAATCTTGGCCGCCGATGTGGAACGGATTCGAGGTATCGCCTAGGTCCGGCTCTGACCGTTTCGCGCAGCCATGAACAGTGCCGGAACATTGTTCAGCGACCGCCTCATCCTCCGCCGTTGGCGTGACGAGGATCGAGGCGCGTTCGCGGCTATGAATTCCGATCCGCGCGTCATGGAGTTTTTTCCGAGCCAACTCAATCGAGTTGAGAGCGACGGGCTGGTCGATCGCATCCAAGAGCATTTTTGCCAACATGAGTTTGGTTTGTGGGCCATCGAGGTTCCGGATGTAGCCCCTTTTATTGGCTTCGCCGGACTAGCAGCCCCGAAATTTAGGTCCCATTTTACACCCTGCGTGGAAGTCGGCTGGCGGCTGGCTTTCGAATATTGGGGACGGGGCTATGCGACCGAGGCGGCACGATTGATCCTGGCCTACGGATTTGGGACGCTGGCACTCTCAGAGGTCGTATCCTTCACCTCCACTGTGAACTATCGTTCCCGGGCTGTCATGGAACGGCTCGGGATGCAGCGCGATCCCGCCGATGATTTTGACCACCCCGCGCTGCCGGAAAGTCATCCACTCCGAAGGCACGTGCTTTATCGCCTCGACTCGGGCTCATACTCAGGTGCTCGCTGACTTCCGGTCTTGGCGCTATTCGGAAGTGCAAGAGGCGGCGATCGAAAGCCGCTCTTGGCGCCAAAACGGACTGCGGCAATCCGCCAGACATTGCGTTTATGAGTTCACGCCCTAGTAGCGGTCTACCGTCAGCCCCTCGATATCGATGGCGGGCTTCCGGCCGGCGACGATGTCGGTGACGATGCGCGCGCAGCCGGCCGACATGGTGAAGCCCATATGGCCGGAGCCGGCATTGAGATAGAGGTTCTTCATCCGGCTGCGTCCCAGGATCGGGGCGCCATCCGGCGTCATGGGCCTGAGGCAGGCCCAAAAATCGGGTTTGTCATAGGCGGCGGCGTTGGGAAACAGATCGCGCGCAACCCGCAGCATGTTGGCGAAGTTGCCGGCCTCAAATCCGGTGTCGTATCCGGCAAATTCCGCAGTTGCCGTCAGCCGCAACCTGTTCCCCAGGCGAGCGTAGGCGACGAGATTGGCTTCGTCGACGCCGGCAACGACGGGCGCCCCGTGATGATCCTCGACGGGCAGGGTGACCGAGTATCCCTTGATCGGATAGATGGGCAGCTTGATGCGGAGCGGGCTTGCCAGCAGCGGGCTATAACTGCCCAGCGCCAGCACGTAGGCATCGCCCTCGATGCGCCCTTTGTCGGTAGCGATCGCAGTGACCCGATCGCCTTTGAACTCAATCTCGCGAATGTCGTGGTCCAGCATGAAGACGACGCCGTGGCCAACCGCAGCGACCGCCACGCGCTCGGTGAACTTCTGGCAATCGCCGCTTTCATCGGTGGGCGCGTAGATTGCGCCCGCCAGTTTTTCCTTGGCGTGTGCCAGCTGCGGCTCGAGCTGGGCGATGCGGTCGGGATCGACGGCCTGCAAATTCATGCCGTGGTCATTCAGCAGGGCCATGTTGGCCACGCCGGTCGCGAAATGGGTCTTGTCGCGATAGAGATACAAAAGACCCGCCGCCGTGCGGTCGTATTCAAGTTCGGCATCGGCGCGCAGCTCGTTCAGCACGCTCTGGCTGTAGAGGCAGAGCGAGAGCTTGCGCAGCGTGTTCTTGCGATTGCGCGCGGCCGTGCAATTCGCGAGGAAGCGCAGGCTCCAGGCCCACATCCTGGGATCGGCCTTGAGGCGAAAGCGCAGCGACGTATCGTCGCGGCAAAGCGATTTCAGCAGGATCATGGGCGCGCGCGGCGACGCCCACGCATAGACATGGCCCGGCGCGATCAGGCCGGCATTGGCGAAGCTCGTTTCCTGGGCCACCGCCTTCTGGCGGTCCAGAACGACGACCT
>CAZQLF010000144.1:0-6563 GCA_964594035.1 uncultured Rhodospirillaceae bacterium
AGGCTGACGTAGTTGAGGTCGTACTGCAGGGCGACGCGCTCGCGCTCGTCTTCCTGGGTCGGATCGCGCATGTCGGCGATCGCCTTCTGGCGGTACAGCGCGTTGTCGTCGAAGTTGAGCTTGGCGTCGAGGGCGAAGACGTTGCCCTCGGCGGTGACGATCAGCGGGTTGATCTCGATCAGGCTGGCGTCGAGCTCGGTGCAGATGCGGTACAGGCCGGACATGATCTTGGTGAACTGGTCGACCTGCTCCTTGGTCAGACCCATGAAGAAGCCCAGCTCGCGCGCCTGGTAGGGCTGCAGGCCGGCGGCCGGATTCACCGTCACGCTTTTGATCTTTTCCGGGGTGTGCTCGGCCACTTCCTCGATGTCCATGCCGCCGGCCGGGGAGGCCATGAACACCAGGCGCTCGCGCGAGCGGTCGACCACTGCGGAAACGTACAGCTCGCGGGCGATGGCGGAGGGCTTTTCCACCCACACCGAGTTCACCGGCAAGCCCTTGGCGTCGGTCTGCTTGGTCACCAGACGGGTGCCGAGCATCTTCTTGGCCGCTTCCTCGACCGCGTCGAAGCCTTCGACCAGCTTGACGCCGCCGACCTTGCCGCGGCCGCCAGCGTGGACCTGCGCCTTGACGACGAACTTCTCGCCGCCAATCTGCTTGGCTGCGGCACGTGCCGCTTCCGGGCTGGCAGCCAGCGCGCCTTGCGGAACCGGAATGCCGTAGCGGGCGAAGATCTCCTTCGCCTGATATTCATGGAGATTCATGCGTCCCTCGGGGGGTGTGTAGGTGTGGAGCGCCGGGAATTTTCCACTAAACCAGGCTCGCAGGCAAAAAAGCGCTGCCGGGCAAACGGCCGGCCGGCCGTGGATCGGCACCGGGCCGCGCCCCGTACCCCGCGGCACGGTGCCCACCTGCGGCAGGCGCGGCGCGAGTAAACTCTAGGGATTGGTGGTGGCAAGCTGAACAATTCTTAATCTATGAATCCCTTCCGACTGGTGATCCTGGGCCTGCTGGCCTGGTTCGTGTGGCGTGTGCTGCGCAGCTGGAGCAGCGACGCCGGCCCGCGCAAACCGCGGGTGCAGCGTCCGGACCAATACGAAATGATGGCGCGCTGCCTGCGCTGCGGCGTATTCGTGCCGCGCGACGCCTTGAGCGACCGCGGCCGCTGCCGCGACTGCGAGAGGCTGCCCAAGGACAGCAAGTAAGGCCGGCCCGGCATGTCCCTGGCCCTGCGGCGCGCGGACCTGGTCACCGCGGAAGACTGGCGGCTGCTGCGCACCCTGTCCTACTACCGGCTGCTGCTGGTGGTGGGCCTGGTGATCCTCTGCGCCAAGGGCTACGGCCCGTTCCTGTTCGAGCACATCGACCGCAGCGCCTTCTACCACGCCACCGTGGTCTACGGCACCGCGGCGCTGCTGCTGGTGATCCCGGTGCGCTACCGCTGGCCACGCCTGGAGGCCCAGGCGCTGCTGCACTTCATGGTCGATGCCGCCGGCATCTGCCTGCTGGTCTACAACGCCCACGGCCTGGCCAGCGGCCTGGGCGTATTGCTGCTGACCCCGGCGGTCGGCTGCAGCTCGGTGCTGGGCACCCGCCTGGCGCTGCTGCTGGCGGCGATCGGCACCCTGTTCGTGTTCGGCGAGGAGTTCGTCCGGCTGGCGCAGCTGGGCACCGGACCCTCCGACATGTCGGGCGCCGGCTTGCTCGGCCTGATCCTGTTCGGCACCGCCCTGGCCGCCAGCACCATCGCCCAGCGCGCCCGCCGCAGCGAGGCACTGGCGGCGCAGGTCGGCAGCGACCTGGCCAGCCTGTCGCAGCTCAACGACCGCATCATCGAGAGCATGGAAACCGGGGTCCTGGTGGTGGACCGCGACGGCCGCATCGGCCTGCTCAATGCCGCGGCGCGGCGCCTGCTCAGCGCCGGCCCCAATGCCGAGGGCTCGGTGCTGTCCGAGCAGGTGCCGGAGCTGGGCGCGGCGCTGCAGCAGTGGCAGCAGAACCCCGGCCGCGAGGCCGAGCCGGTCTCGCTGTGGGCCAGCTCGGCCGAGGTGGTGCCGCGCTTCAGCCGCCTGGGCGGCGGCAGCCAGGTGCTGATGCTGCTCGACGACGCGGTGCGCCTGCGCGAGCAGGCGCAGCAGATGAAGCTGGCGGCCCTCGGCCGCCTGTCGGCCAGCATCGCCCACGAGATCCGCAACCCGCTGTCGGCGATCCACCATGCCGGCCAGCTGCTGGCCGAGTCGCCGCGCCAGGACCAGGAGGACCGGCACCTGCTGGACATGATCCAGCGCCACTCGGTGCGCATCGACAAGATCGTCAACGACGTGCTGAAGCTGTCGCGCCGCGACGCCGCCATCCCCAGCCTGATCGCCCTGCGCGCCTTTTTGGAGCGCAGCCTGGTGCTGTACCGGGAGGGCCATCCGCGCCAGGCCTGCAACATCGGGCTAGACGGGGTCGATCCGGACCTGATCGTGCGCTTCGACCCCAACCACCTGCAGCAGATCGTGGTCAACCTGTGGGACAACAGCTTCGAGCACGGTGCCGGCGGCGCCGGCGGCCGCGAGCGGGTCCAGATCGTGCTGAGCAGCGGCTGGCAGCAGCCCCACGGCCAGCCCTACCTGGACCTGGCCGACAACGGCGGCGGCATCTCCGCCGAGCTGCGCGACAAGGTGTTCGAGCCGTTTTTCACCACCGCCCATAAGGGAACCGGCCTGGGCCTATACCTGGCGCGGGAGATGTGCGAATACAATCAGGCCCGTCTGTTGCTGATGCAGGACGAGCAGGGGTTGCGCTTCCGGATGCTGTTCGCGGCATCGGACGACACGTCAAAGGGACAATAACTCAAAGGGACCATGAGCAAGGCACACGCGCTGATCGTCGACGACGAGGCCGATATCCGGGAACTGCTGGAGATCACCCTGGCCCGGATGGGCCTGCGCACCCACGGCGCCAGCACCGTGAGCGAAGCCAAGGCGATGCTGGACGAGCACGCCTTCGACCTGTGCTTCACCGACATGCGCCTGCCCGACGGCGACGGCATCGCCCTGCTGCAGCACATCCAACCCCACAAACCGGGCCTTCCGGTGGCCGTTGCGCATTTGGGCCAGTGGCACGCGTCCGCTCCAGTGGAAGGGAACGTCGGGGACGGGGATGTCCCGATCGTCGGGGCCGTAGAGCGCGTGGGGAGCGGCGGCGCAATCTTCGACGCTGCGGCAAATCGGGCCGATCTTGTCCATGGTCCAGCAGAGCCCCATCGCGCCAAAGCGGCTGATGCGCCCGTAGGTAGGACGCAACCCGGTGACGCCGCAGCGCGACGACGGCGAAACGATCGAGCCGAGCGTCTCGGTGCCGATCGAGAATCCCACCAGGCCCGCCGCGGTTGCCGATGCGGGTCCGGCTGATGAGCCGCTCGATCCGATACGGTCCTCATCCACTTGCCAAGGATTGCGCGTCACCCCGGCAAACCACTTGCCGCCTTGCGCCAGCGCGCCCATCGAGAGCTTGGCCACGAGCACGGCGCCCGCGGCGTTCAACCGTTCGACCACCGTCGAGTCGTAATCGATCACCTGATTGCGGTACGGCTCGGCGCCCCAAGTGGTCGGGATTCCCTTGGTTGCGAACAGGTCCTTCGCTCCCCATGGGATGCCGTGAAGCGGCCCACGATACTTGCCGCGGGCGATTTCCTTCGTCGCTTCCTCGGCCTGATGCATCGCCAGGTCTTCCGTCAACGTGACGACGCAAATCAGCTTGGGTCCGAAGCGTTTGAGCCGGTCGAGATACATCCTGGTGAGCGCGACCGGCGTGATCTTCTTCGTGCGCACGAGTTCCGCGAGCTGCAGCGTAGTGCAGAAGGCCAGGTCCTCGATGTTCTTGAAGGCCGGCGCTTCGACCTTGCCGGGCTTGAAGGCGCGGAGCGAGGAATCCGTCTTCTTGCTGGGAGGCGCGGGATGAAAGGCGAAGGCCGGTTCCGTATCGAGCGGCACGTTGATCTTGCGCAGATTCTCGTAGCCGGTCAGCGCGCGATCGACACCCGGCAACGCCATCGTCTCCTGAGCTTCGGTGAGCTCGATACCGATCAGTTGCTCGGCAGCGTGCATGGATTCTTTCTTGACCCGGGTTGCCGCGGGTTGCTGCTGTGGTCCTTGGGCCGCCGATACACCAGCGAGTCCGGCGGCCGGAATCACCTTTAAGAAAGATCGTCGTTTCATAAGCCTCCTAGAAAGAACTTGCGCTCGCCGGTCTTCAGTTGGACCGTGGGACCATGCCATTCGAGAAGATTCGGACCGGGCCGGTAGTCCTGGTCGAGGAAGAACGCCTTGCTGATCTCTTCAATCGAGCAGGTGGGGCCTAGGCGCGGCCGTTCGGGCGGGTGACACCGAAACTCCAGCGATGAAAGCTTCTTTTCAGGCAGCCGCATCGCCGTACGAATCCAGCCATCGCGCGTGATGCGAAGCGCCGCGCGGCCCAGGTCGAAAGGCTGGCCGTTGGCTGCAAAACTTGCCGCTGCATTTGCCGCGGTAAGGCGCGCCTCGACGTAGAGATAGTCGCGCGGGTCACCTACGTTGTCCATTTTTCCTTCGCGGGCCAGTTCCTCGGCCATCAGGCGATAGGTCCAGGGCGCCTCATCGGCCAGTTGTTCCCGAGAATGATGCGAGAGGTTGGCCGGAACAGGCCACAGGGCGATTCGCAGCGGGGAGTCGCCGGTATCCTCGAAATTGTTGTTGTCCGTCACGTCATAGAGCAGGGGATGCTCGCCGATCTTGCGTCCGTTGAACGGCTTTTCCTTGTGATTGCTGCCCTGGTAAATGCCGCCGCGCGGAGTCCATCGATAGAGATGTTCGATATCGAGAGTCCGGCCCCAGCGGGCGATGAGGGCATCCGTGGCCGTGCCGCCGTCTTCATTGGTGAAGATCACGCTGAACTGAAGCACGCGACCCTCCGGCTCGTAGAGCCATTCATACCAGGCGAGCAGGGGAATGTCCGAGAATTTGCCCACCGTGTTCGGGCGAAGGTACAGCATCGGAGCGTAAGCCAGCGCCGGATCGTCGAGGACCTCTGCCCGGAACGACGCCTCGAATGTGCGCGCGCCCGCCGCGGAGAATCTCTCATTTCGCTGGTAGTCGAGACGATGCGCGCCCCGCTTCAGCGGACCGAGCAGGATCTTGTAGTCGTGCTGTGTCTCGCCCAGAAAGAGCGTGACGTCCTGGTTGTAGGATCCGTCGAGCGACAGCGTCAGAATGACGGCCTCGGCGCCGGCGCGGCCCCAATTGCTTCCAGCCGCGACGGCATGGATCGTGAGCCCGACTTCGCCATCACGCGGCGTAGTGAAGGTCCACTCGGCGGCGCTTGCCGTTGCCGAGAGGGCCAGGATCATCAGAAGCGTTTTCATGCTGCACAAATGAGGATACGTGAAAGCCTATTTCTCCGCCAGCACTTCGTGTTCGCCGGGCGGAAGGAGAATGAAGTCTCCGGCGAAGCGGACGGTAGACCCGTCGACGGTGATACCGGACGGAGTGGAGTTGAAGATCGCGATCGCTCGCGCTTGCGAGCGATAGCGGAAGCGCAAGGTCCGTCCCGACAGAGTGGCGCTCAGCAACTCGCCCGTCAAGCGCTGCAAGGCGAACGGCGACGGGGTGCCATCTCTCGTTTCCACTCGATGCTTTCCGGCGGGCAGCATCGCCTCGTCGGCGTCGCGGACCGGCCACTCCGCGCCGTCCACGAAGATCCGACCGGTCGCGCGATATAGAACCGGGCGCGGCGACTCGACGGCGCCGTCCGTCAGGCGCGCACCGGAAGCAAGCGTGTGTGAGGCCATCTCCAAGTCCTGCGGATAGACGGATTGCTCGAAGTAGACGAGCACGTTCTCGAAGAACTCGCCGGCCGTATGAAATAGGTCCAGAAACTCCGATCCAGTCTGCTTCTTGGTAGGGAAGACGTCCTGATACCGGTCCACGACATTGATGTCGATGCCCAGCCGCGCGCCGGGCGCAAGCGACCGGTAGCGTTCCCCGAGCACGCGGTAGCGCGATGGACCGAGCGACCAGATCGTCGCCGGGTCTTCGATCATCAGGGTGAAAGGCAGGCGCTTGCTCAAGGGAAGAATGCGGTTTACATCGTTGCCGATCGCCTCGCGCATGCGCTCATCGTAGAGGTTATCGACGAAAGTGACGGCCACGTCGAGGTACGGCTTCGTCTTCTTAGCCCGCTCGGTGACCGTCAATACTCTTTCATTCAGGCGCGCGACAAGCCCGGTCCGATAATCCACAAACTTGTTCCAGACGGCCCTGTCTTTGCGGCGAAACAGTTCGAGCGGATCGACGCCGGACTGGTTCTGAAACTCCCTGCGAACCTGCCCATTCATCGGCGTAAAGCGCGCTGCGTTGTCGGGCCCTTGTGGGGATTCGAAATAGAGCTCAGCGATATTGACGCCGTCCCAGTCGAAGTCCGCTAGGATGCCGAGCATGCCGTTCGAAACGGCTTCGAACGCCGCGGGATCGAGCAGATTGATGAGTGCGCGCCATTCCGGCTTGGCGCAAAGCACGACGTTACGACCGTGCCCGCTTAAG
>CAZQLF010000144.1:6573-6991 GCA_964594035.1 uncultured Rhodospirillaceae bacterium
GGCAGATTGATGAGGGGCCGCCAGTCGAGCTTGGCGTCGGCCAGTGTCGCCGTCTTCTCGCGCCATTCCGGATGCTTCAGCCAGAAAGCGTCGCTGACGTGCGGAAACTCGAACCACGCGTAAGTCAGGATTCCCTGGCTGTGGCAGGCAGCAATGAGTTTGCGAAGGTAATCGTCGCGTTCGCGATCGAAGAAGTGCCAGGCGCTGATGTGCAGCGCCTGGACGCCGTCTCGCCGCCAGCGGCGCGCGAAGTAATCGACGTCCACCGCAGCGCGGTAACCGTAGTCGAAGAAGGCCTGAAGCCGCGGACTCCGGAAGGGAAGCGCGACGCCGCAATCCTTCGTCAGCGACCGAATGAGATAAGGGAATCGGACGTAACCCTTGAATTCCGCGGACAAAGACACAACGCGGCCACTGC
>CAZQLF010000145.1:0-6963 GCA_964594035.1 uncultured Rhodospirillaceae bacterium
ACCAGCAATTCACTCGCCGCGATGGCATCCTCGATTGCACCAGTGATGCCGGAGGCCGAAAGCGGATCAAGGGCAAGCAGCGCATCGCCCAGCGCCAGCCAGCCCGGAGCAGTCGCCTGGTCGATGAATTGCGTGCCGGCGGCAAAGGCGAACGGCGCGCCCGCCACCGGCTCGGCGAACTGCGCGATCTCCCTCGTTGCTCGCCAGGAGCGGTTGAAACCTTCGGCGCTGAAGAGATCTTGCGAGCGGGCGATGTCGCTATCGGTCATCAGCGAGACCAAAGCTCTGCCACCCGGCAGCCTTGCGGCATACCACCAGCCATGCTCTGCAGCCTCGATCTGCGAATAGGACTCGAAGCCCGTTGCACCGGGTTCGGCATGGACAGCAAGCGCGATCAGGCGGTCGAGCCGATGCAGTCTTGCGCCATGACGCCGCGCGAACGCGGCCCGCCGGCCGGTTGCATCGACGATCCAGCGAGCATCCCATGAGGATGTCTCATCGTGATGGCGCAAGCGGACCCGCCATCTATCCATCTGCCAGTGGGCGTCATCGAGACGCGCGGGCGACAGGAAATCGGCACCGGCGGCGATGGCTTCGCCGAGCAGCCATTTGTCGAAGGCTGAGCGGTCGAGATGCCATCCGGGACCCAGCGCGCGGGCCATGAAATCGGTGACTGATGGATCACCGCTGCCCCAGAGGCTGCGATTGCCGTAACAGGGATAGTGGCCTTGCTGGTCCAGCTGGTCGTCGAGCCCAAGCCGCCGCAAGAGCGAAGCGAGCCCCGGTGACGCCGCCTCGCCGATCTGTCCTGGGCGCTCCACCGCAGATTTGATGATGACAATGTCGGGAATTCCGGCGCGCTTCAAGGCCAGCGCCAGGACCGCGCCAGCCGGCCCCGCTCCTAGAATCAGAACATCGGCCGTGCGCGTCATTTGCTTTTCAGTGGTTGTGCCGCGTCCGGTTGGCGCGGCGGCAGGCGGCGCGCCACTTCAACGAATTGCGACGCGCCGTCTTTCCTTCTCTCGATCACGAAGCCGAGCCTGCTCCAGTCTCGCTGCATCTCGAGATGATCGGGAAAGCAGAAAAATCCGCGCGCGGCGGGATCGCCGCCGCTGCCGATCCAGGGCACTTGCGGCCCCACTTCTCCCGTTGCCTCATCCAGCGGGAAGACGGCAATCGGCCGCTGCGCTGGCCACCACCACAGCACACGGCCCTGGATGCGCTGGGTCGCGCATTCGTTGAAATCCGCCTGCCAGGGCAGCGCCATGGAGCGCGTCATGTCACCCGGTTCGAGGCCAAGCGCCGGATCGAAACCGACGCCGAGCGGCCCGTTCGCTGGCGCCTTCACCCGAATGCGGTAGGGCGCCGCATAGATCGCGGGATTGCGTGCGATCCAGCCGGTCTCGATGCCGGGTGACAGCGGCCCGCCAACGCAATTGACGAGCACTGCACGGGTCAGCGCCTCGGCGGCGTCGCCCGCGCCCGAATAGCCCACAGGCGCCTTGCCGGTATCGAAGTGACCGACGGCCCATTGCTGCAGGAAGAAATACTGGGTTGCCGTCAGGCTGAGATACTTCGCTGTGGTCAGCGGCACACCGGCATCGAACTCGGCGCCGATGGCATCGTCACCCAACAGCAACGGCATCATGCTGACATTGGGCACGTGGCTCTCGACAGCGTTCTCCTCGCCGGGCCCGCGCAAGATGTCGAAATAGAACTTGCGCAGGTCGGCTCCAGCCGGCCCCGGGTCGGCGAGCTGCTTCAGATCGAAACTGTGCGGGCCCGCAGGGATATCGGTGACCGAGGGAAAGGCTTCGCCGTGATCGAGCAGTGGCTGGATCTCGCTGACGAATTTCGGGCGATAGCCGTTTGGCCCCGTCTTCCACAAACCATGTTCATAGATGTCGGGGCGAATACCGAGATGGCGCACCGCCGTGTCGAAGATCAGATCGTCGAGGCTGACCAGATTGCCCACCTGCGGGGCGTAAGCGGGCGGCGTCACCAACGCCCAGGCCGGTGTCGCCTCGATCGATTCGCCGTTCGCAAGCGTGATGGTCGCGCGCACCGGACCGTCCGAGACGTCATCCCACCAGCCATCATTGTTGGCGTAGTTCTTGAGCTCCGGTTCTCTGATAGAACCGCTGCAGCCCAACCCGCCTAGCAGCAACAGCCGCCCAGCCCGATCCGTGCGCAGCGAACCCAGCGTGTCGATGGATTGCGGCTTTGTGCTCGCCGGAGGAAAATTTCCGCCGGCGTAACCAGCCGGAATTGTGCCGCGCGAGAATTCGGCCCCCGCGGCATCGCGCCCGGCAATGCTGCGCGGACCAGGATCGATGATGAGTTTGCGGCGCGCTTCGCCCGTCACATCCGCATTGCGCAGCGGATGGTTGCTGGCATAGCCGTGCTCGCCTTTGGTCGTCTGAAAGCAGTACCAGCTCGCCTTCTTGTTCGCGAGATGCGCTGTCCAGCGGATTTCCTGCACACCCGCCGTATCGAGCGTCACTTCTTCTGCAGTCTTGCCGCCATCGCGGCGAAAGATGCGATAACGGGCAGCCTGACGGTGTAACCGGCCCTGGGCATCGCGAAAGTCCTTGTCGGTGAAGGGCTGCCCATCCACGCGGATGGGCAGGGCGCAGGGCTCCTCCGGCCCTATGTAGAAATCATCCGGAGCATTCCCCACGCGCGCGATGCCGATGGCGGGGTGGATCTCATAGACGGCACCGCTCACAGCTTCACCATAATGTGGCGCCCGACCGTGTAATCCTCCAGCCCCAGCAGCGACATGTCCTTGCCGTAACCGGACTGCTTCATGCCGCCATGGGGCATCTCATTGGCCAGCACGAAATGGGTGTTGATCCAGGTGCAACCATATTGCAGCCGCGCGGCGGTCGACATGGCCTTGCCGATATCGCTGGTCCACACCGACGAGGCGAGGCCGTAGGGCGAGTTGTTCGCCCACTCCACCGCCTGGTCTGGATCGTCGAAGCGGGTCATGGAAACCACGGGGCCGAAAACCTCTTTCTGCACGATCTCGTCGTTCTGCAGTGCGCCGGTGATCAAGGTCGGCTCATAGAAGAAGCCACCGCCCGCGGGCTTCTTGCCGCCGGCGACGATCTCGATGTTCTTCACGGCGCGGGCCCGCTCGACGAATCCCGCGACGCGCTCGCGCTGGCGCTCGCTGATCAGCGGCCCGATCTCCACATCCGGCAGTTCCTGGGTCCCATATCTGATGCCCTTGACCGCGCTGGCGAGATCGGCGGCGAGCCGGTCATAGATCTTTTTGCCGGCGTAGATACGGCAGGCGGCCGTGCAATCCTGGCCCGCATTGTAATAGCCGAAGACACGTACGCCCTCGACGACCGAGGCAATATCGGCGTCATCGAAGACAATGACCGGCGCCTTGCCGCCCAGCTCCAGATGGGTGCGCTTCAGGGTGGCCGTTGCCGCCTGCAGCATCTTGCGGCCGGTTCCGATATCGCCGGTCAGCGAGATCATGTGGACGTCAGGATGGTTCACCAGCGGCGAGCCGACATTGTCGCCGCGGCCGGTCACCACATTGAACACGCCGGGTGGAAAGATCTCGGCGATCAGGGTGGCCAGCTTCAACGCCGTCAGCGGCGTTTGCTCGGACGGCTTCAGCACCACACAGTTTCCGCCCGCCAGTGCCGGCGCCACCTTCCACGACAAAATAAGCAGCGGGTAGTTCCACGGCGCGATGGAGGCAACGATGCCGACAGGATCGCGCCGGATCATGCTGGTGAATCCGGCGATGTATTCGCCTGCCGCCGCGGCGGTCAGGCAGCGCGCGGCACCGGCGAAGAAACGGAAGCAGTCGACGATAGCCGGCAGCTCATCGGCCAGCACCTTGGCATGGGGCTTGCCGCAATTCTGGCTATCCAGCCGGGCGAATTCCTCCTGCTGCTTCCCCAGCTTGTCGGCCCGCTTCAACAGCATGGTCGAACGCGTACCCGGCGTGGTCGCGGCCCATTTGGGGAAGGCGCGGGTCGCGGCCCCCACGGCCTGGTTGATCTGGTCAGGCGAGGCAGAGGGCACCTTGACGATGGCCTCGCCGGTGGCCGGATTCAGAATGGTCTCGCTCTCGGCACCGCCCGCGACGAGCTTGCCGTCGATCAGAAGCTTCGTATCCATCTGTCGGTCCTCCTGCCAGGGACGGTAAGTCTGCGACATTCCATAACCGTACCTTAGACTGCCCAGCGCCCGGGAAAACAGCCCTGGAGCCAGGGGGATTCCGCAGCGCGATACCGGTTCTGGCAAAGGCGGCTGCATTCCTGTGCTGATGGATTTTCATGGCCGGAAACAGGGCCCGCCCCCTAGACTGGCCTTCCCATTTTCCGCCGGCCGCCAAATCAGCCGCCAGCCAAGGAGTCTTTCCATGGAATCAGCCCGCGCGCTTGTCGAGACCGACCATCGCTTTCTGATTCATCCCCTTCACTTCGCCAAGGACCATGAGACGCCCATGGTGCTGGTCGAAGGCAAAGGCGAAATGCTGATCGATGCCGACGGCAAGACGTACATCGACGGGCTGTCGAGCCTGTGGAACGTGAATGCGGGTCATGGCCGCAAGGAGTTGGCGGAGGCCGCCGGCAATCAGATGGCGAAGCTCGCCTTCGCCTCAGCCTATGCCGGTGCCACCAATGTGCCGTCGATCAAACTGGCGGAGAAACTGGTCAAGCTCGCCTATTCCAATAGCTCGGCCGTCTACTTCACCACGGCCGGCGCGGAGTCGAACGAGTCGGCCTTCAAGATCGCCCGCTATTACTGGAAGCTGAAAGGCAAGCACGAGAAGGTGAAGATCTTCTCGCGCACGCACGCTTATCACGGCGTCACCATGGCGGCCATGAGCGCCACGGGCATGGCCGCCTACCACAAGATGTTCGGGCCGCTGGTGCCGAACTTCCTGCAGACACCGGCCCCCTATCCCTATCGCTGGCAGGGCAATGAGGATCCGGGCACCGGTGCGGCGGATGCTTTCGAACAGGCCGTGTTGCGCGAAGGCCCGGACACGGTGGCCGCCATCATCGCCGAGCCGGTGATGGGTGCCGGCGGCGTCATCGTGCCGCCGGAAACATATTTCCCGCGCATCCGCGAGATTTGCGATCGCCACAACATCCTGCTGATTGCCGACGAAATCATCACCGGCTTCGGGCGCACCGGAAAATGGTTCGCGATGGGCCATTGGGGGGTGGACCCCGACCTCGTCTCCTTCGCCAAGGGCGTGACGAGTGCGTATCTACCGCTGGGCGGCGTGATCATCTCCAAGAAGGTGCATCAGACGATGCTGGAGGCGCCGGCCGATCAGAAGTTCATGCATGCGGCGACGTATTCCGGCCACCCGGCCTGCTGTGCCGTCGGCCTGCGCAATATCGAGCTGATGGAGCAGGAAAAGCTGGTCGAGCGCTCGGCGATGATGGGCCGGCGTCTGCTGGCCGGGCTGCAGAACCTCTCCAACCTCGCCAATGTTGGCGATGTCCGCGGCCTCGGCATGATGTGCGCGGTCGAGCTGGTTGAGAACAAGCAGACCAAGGCACCGGCCATTGGCCTCGGTGGCAAGGTCGCCAAGGAAGCGCTGTCGCGCGGCCTGTTTACCCGGCTGCGTGCGGGTGGGGCGAATCCCGCCATCGGCGATACCATCTGCGTTGCACCGCCGCTGATGACGCCGGTCGAGACGCTGGACCGTATTGTCGACGTCCTGCGGGATTCGATCGTCGCCGCCACCAAGTAAGCGCCGGCCGTTTAAACGACGACTGCAGGGGGTCCGGCTTGGCGGTTGAATGGCGTAACTGGTCGGGTGGCGTGCGCTGCAACCCGGTGCGCGTTGCCACGGCAGCGGACGAGGACGCGGTCGCAGGACTCGTGCGCGATGCCAGCAAGCTGGGCAAGCCGCTACGCATCACCGGCGCCGGCCATTCGTTCAGCCCGATCTGCAGCAGCGATGGCATCGTGGCAGGCTTGGAGGGTTTGAGCGGCGTCATCGATGCCGACCGCAAGACCGGCGAAGCCTGGGTCTGGGCCGGGACGCGCATTGCCGATCTCGGCGAGGCGCTCAAGGTCTTTGATCTCGGCATGGCCAACCAGGGCGATATCGATCGCCAGACCATCGCCGGCGCGATTTCCACATCGACCCATGGCACCGGTATCGATTTCGGCACGCTCTCGACCCAGGTGGCAGCACTTCGGGTGGTCAATGCCGAGGGTGATTCGCAGGAGATTTTCCCGGCTCGCGATCCCGAGCTGTTCCGCGCCGCCGCCGTCTCATTCGGCCTGTTCGGTGTCATCACCCAGGTCCGATTGAAGGCCGTGCCGGCTTATCGCCTGCATGAGAAGTCCTGGGCGGCGCCGTTTGAGGAATGCCGCGCCACGACTCCGGACCTGATCCGCAAGAACGAGCATTACGAGTTCTTCTGGGTGCCGAACCACGACGCCTGCGCGATGAAATGCCTGAACAAAACCAGCGAACCGGCGACGCCGCCAGTGGAGCTGACGGAATCCGCACCCCCCGGCACCATGGAACGCTATCTCCATCCCGAACGGGTCGATTGGAGCAACCGCATCTACCCTTCAGCTCGCGACGTGCGGTTCAACGAGATGGAGTTCGCCGTTCCGCTCGATCGCGGCTGGGAGTGCCTGGAAGAAATCCGCAAGCTGATGCAGACCAAGCACAAGCAGGCTACCTGGGTCGTGGAGTACCGCACTGTGGCGGCGGACGATCTGTTCCTCAGCCCCGCCACCGGCCGCAAAATCGTCGCCATCTCGATCCATGAGGCGGCCGAGGCCTCTTATGAGCAATTCTTCCGCGATGCCCAGGGCATTTTCCTGAACCATGGCGGCCGCCCGCATTGGGGCAAGATTCACTATTTGAATACCGCACAGCTGCGCGACCTGTATCCCCATTGGGACCGGTTCTGGGGCCTGCGCCGGGAGCATGACCCAAAGGGGGTGTTC